>NZ_QFGB01000011.1:0-93824 GCF_004369245.1 Pelotomaculum sp. FP
TTCCCACCAGCAACTCATCATCCCAGATCTTCGGTGTCAGATTGGAAAGCACGTGCTTCAACGCTCCCCCTGCCCTTAGATACATGGGCTCGGTCCAGTGTCCTTTGATATAATCCGTGTACAGTACAGCTCTTTCTGAATCGATAAAAGGCTCATTGTCCAGAAGTTCCCGGTAACGCCTGTTGACTCTTTCAGTGGAAGGGCTCCCTTTGATTTCTCTATCCACTATGGCTACAGCCATTTTTTCTATGTCTCCTTAATTTTTATTAGTTTTGTTTATAAGAGTAAAGTTTACACAATATTATCCAATATCCAAAGTTTGTTTATAACATATACAACTTAGTTTTTGTTTACTGAGGTAACTCACAATCTACCAGGCAAATAGGTGTCCCTATGAAGTTTCGCATAACCCCTCCCTATCTTTTTAAAGTATTAAAAGAAGCAACTCTATTTCCTTACTCTATTATTTAATTAAATTCTAAATAGAATCAAGCTTTCACTTCTGTAAAAACTAATAAATATTTACAATATTTTTTAAATTTCATCTTAATGATTTATAATTTCTTTTTAAAAAGGTAATTATTTTATAAAAAATTACAACTTAAATCAAAGGGATTTGTTAAATTATGTCGAAATAAACACAATATTTGGAGTATGACCTTGCGAGCACTAGGGATTTAGAAACCCTTTAGTACTAAGGACTTGGAGGGCAAAATATAATACGTCAACACTGTATTGCTACCGGGCTTAAGCCTCAAAAAGTTCCTTCTGTTCTTTATCTGTTTTAGGCAAGATAACCACCTCTGGGTTCTATTAAAAATAAACCGACAGGAAAGGAGTATTTTTATGCCTTTTACTGTACATGAACTTCTTAAGCTCCCCCTATTATCAGGAGCCCATTTGATTGCCGGAAAACAGGGAACTAAAAAATTAATTAAATCCATCTCTTTTATGGAAGCTCCAGATAGTGTCAACTGGGTCATGCCACATGATTTTTTAATTACCAACACATATCTGTTTAGGTCAAATCCTGGATTAGAACTTAACATCATTAGTAAACTGGCCAAAAAAGAAGTATCTGCCATTGGTATCAAACTACACAGATACATGAACAACATTCCGGAAATAATGAAATGGCAGTCAGATGAAGAAGGTTTACCGATTATTATTCTTCCTTATAATGTAACCCCCAGTCAATTGATTAGTACTATAACCAAAACTCTTAATTCCCATAAATCTTCACAAAAAGAGGTTTTAGAAAACCCACATATTTCTTTTATATGTGAATTATTGTTCTCTACAAATTTTTCAGATACAACACTATTAAGAAAAGCTTCTACTCTCGGGTGGAATTTTACCAAATCTTACGGTGTTATAGTAATAAGGCTTAATAAAATTAATTTTATTAAGCAAGTCGTTTCCATTATTCAAAATAGTAATAATATATACTATTCATATGTTTTCCAATATGAAAAAGAAATAATTATTCTTTACGAAATAGATGCCTCTATGGAAACACAATCTCAATTTACTAAATACGGGAAAGATATAAAAGCACGATGTGAAAAAGAATATCCCGACCTGAAAATCCTGATCGGGATTGGAAGAGCATATAACAATATTTTAGATTTACGGAAGAGCCATAATGAAGCGGTCCAATCTCTGAACTTTGGGCCTCTCTTAGTTCAAACAAATTCGGTTATTCATTTTGATACCTTAGGTATCTTTAAGATTTTATGCAAATTTGAAAAAAACGAAGAGCTTGAATACTTTTTTCATAAATCTGTAGAAAAGATAATTAAGTACGACCAGGAATATAATACGGACTATTATAAAACGGCTGTAATGTTTTGTAAATGCTTCGGAAATATTAATGAAACTGCTAAACAATTATCTGTGCATTACAATACCGTAAAATACCGGATTAATCATATTTTGAAAGTTTTAAACATAGATCTTGAAAATCCAGATACGAGACTTGAAATTTACATTGGTGTTAAGATTGCTGAATATCTAAGAGTGGTACAGAAAAGCTTTGCAAATACAATAGCTTAACTAGATTAATTAGACTTTTATGACTTCGATAAATCTAATATGGTGTCAGGATAGGGTACACAATAAAATGTTATATTATTCACTTCCCCAGCTGTGAAACAACTTATTTTCTATACCCAACTGTTCAAGTGCACGCCCGGCAGAATGGTTGACGATCTTCTGTATAGTTTCCGGACGATTATAATGGGCAGGCAATGGCGGCATGATTACTACTCCGATACGCGCCAGTTTGAGCATATTTTCCAGGTGAATAGGGCTTAAGGGGGTTTCTCTCGGCATTAGTACCAGCTTGCGATTTTCTTTGATAGTAACATCCGCTGCGCGGGCAATCAGTTTATCCGAATAACCTGATGCAACAGCAGCAAGGGTTTTCACATGGTGCTTAAAGGAACCGCTGGAGACAGCTGCTGCCATATCATCTTCTTCATAACAACAGTGAGCAAAATCCATCACCTGCTCGGGTGTATAGTCAGTTTCGGTTATTATGGTATGTCTGGACCAGCGGCTTAGAATGAGACGCCCTTCAATCTGACACAAATTCAAATACTTCAGAATGGTTATCCCATAAATAGCGCCGGAGAAGATATATTTTGTTGCTGATAATAAAGGGGAAGGAACGCCACCAGTCCAAAGTAGCAAAATGAGCGGAAAGCGACCATTACAATGATCCTTATCAGGTTGCTTTGCCGGGCCAGCTGCTCCCCGCGAACCGGTCGCTGTTGACCAGGCGGCCTTTCCGTATACTGCATCCACTGCGAGCATCATCAGCAGGGACAGGCTCCCAAGCCTGGTGAGGTCTCGCTGGCCTATCATGGGGTAGCTTGGCTTAGCAAAACCGAGTAGCTCAGAAACAGAAATGCACGGTTGACTGCCTGACCAAAAATTCTCACAAAACCCTATTCCGTCTACAAAGCTTTAGCTGCTCTTTTTCCCCGTCTTAACCTCAATCCTGTTCCCGTCCGTTTCCATAATCACCGCCCCATCCTGGTCGGTGCGGTAAATCGTGACGCCTTCCTGGTACAACAGGTCCACGGTGGATGGCGCAGGGTGGCCGAAGGTGTTGTGGGCTCCTACGGTTATAACGGCAATGGACGGATTTACCTTGTCAACCAGTTCAGGCAACAGGGAGCGGCTTCCATGGTGAGGCAGTTTGAACACATCCGACTCCAGGCCCTCGCCACTGAGAAGCATTTTCTGCTGGGCTTCCAATTCTATATCACCGGTAAAAATAAACGAGCTGTGGCCATAGGTCAACCTTAACACCAGGGAGGCGTTGTTGAATTCGGCCCCTCCTATGGACCCATTTTCTTCCGGCCACAGCACTTCTATATATATCTCCGGGTCAAGCCGCAATATGTCCCCTGACCCGGCCGCCTGCACCTGGATTCCGCTTGCGCTCATCTTTTTCAACAATGCGGTGTAGGCTGGAGGTACCTCCTCGCCTGTTTTCTTTGTGCCGTTAGCAACGCCGCCAGCTGGTTGGTCACTTGACGCGGGTTCACCATCCAAGGTCCCGCCACCTACAGGCGATACCACCGCCAGGTCCACGGGAAAGTTGTTAATCAGATATGCCGCTCCCCCGCAGTGGTCCTCATGCGGGTGGGTCAGCACGAGCGCATCAAGCCGGTTCACCCCAATCTTCCTCAAGTAGGGCGCCACTACCTGGTCACCCGTGCCGGTACCGGTCTGGAATTCCTCCCGCCTGCCGCCGGTATCAATCAGCATATTTTTACCGCCGGGCGTCTGCACCAGAATGCTGTCCCCCTGCCCCACATCAATGAAATGCACCACCATCCTTTTGCCGCCCGGCCAGGGCCACCAGATTATGAGCAGGACCAAAGCCAGAGCGGCGCCTGCCGGAGCCCAGCTTTTCAGCCTCTGCCGTGCCGGAGAACCGGATTCAGTGTAAGCGGCGCCGGCCGCATAAAGAAGCCCGCCATACCAGGCCACGGCCAAAAGAGCCGGCGGCGTAGCCAGATATACCACCGCACCGGGCAACTGCTGTAAGAATTGCACCAAACCCAGGAACAGGTCCACCACAATGACGGTACCAGCGTTGACCAGACCGGCCAGCGGCAGCCAGACCTGGCCCAGTCCCGCCGCCAGCAGCCCGAGGGCCAGGATCAATCCGACCAGGGGGACGGCCAGCAGGTTGGCCGGGATGGAAACGGGTGAGATAAGGTTGTAATACCAGGCCACCAGCGGTATGGTAGCAAGCTGCGCCGCCAGGGGAATAGCGATACCCTGGGCCGCAGCCCGCGCAATTGTTGGAGAAATTCCTTTAAACAGTTCCATGAAAAATTTCGCAAGCAGCGGGCTCAGATAAAGTAAACCCCAGGTCGCCGCAAAAGAGAGCTGAAAGCCTGGGTGGTAAATCTGTAAGGGGTTCCAGAGCAAGATAACCAGTGCGGCCAGAGCGAGAGTGGTGGGCCAATCCTGATCGCGGCCCAGGTGGCGCGCCCAAAGAAAAAGCAGCGCCATCAGGGTGGCGCGCATAACAGCCGGATTGATACCTGTCATAATAGCGTAAAAAAGTAAAACCGGGGTGGCCAGAGGCGCGGTCAGGCCCGGCGAAATCTTCAGCATGCCGAAAAGAGAAACCAGACCGGCCAGCAACAGGCCCACATGCAGGCCGGAAACGCTCAGGATGTGCACTATACCTGTTTCATTAAAAGCTTCCCGTGTTTCCCTGTCTATTAGCCCCTGGGTGCCGAAAACCACTCCGTTTAAAACCGCCGCTTCAGAGGGCGGGAGTGTATAGGTTGCAGCGGTCGAAAGCTTCTGCTTGACCCACAGGGCGAACCGCCCCACCGGATTACCTCCGTCCTCGCCAATTTTCTCTACGGAATTCTTGTTGTTGACGGAAAGGGTAACCCAGACACCCTGGCGCTCCAGGTAGGTCCGGTAATTGAAAGCGCCGGGGTTGCCGGGGGGATCCGGGCAATACAACAGGCCGGTGATTCTAAGCAGATCACCGTAGCTATATAACAGCTCGACGTCCTTTACGGACAGGCGCACCTGTCCGTAGACCGGTTTCCGCTCACCCCCTTTAACCAATTCCCTGGCCTCGCAAAGATAAAAGACCTTATCGCTTCTTAAATCCGCTCCGGAGACCAAACGACCGATCAAAGTTATCTGCTGTCCCGCGTAATCAACCAGGGGGGTCCTGCTCTCTTCGATGGAGAGCCGGGAAAAAACCAGTCCTAACAAAAGAAAAAGCGCTAAAATAACCCCCGGGTTGTACCGCCAGGCGAAAGTATAACCTGCCACAGCAACCAGGAAGCAGCCAACAGCCAGGGCTAAGGCGACTGAAACCTTGAAACCGGTCAAATCACCCAGCAAAACACCTGCCATATATAAGGCGGTAAAAATCACCAGGGGCCTTTGCATTGCACACTCCGTTTGGTAGTTGGATTAATATAAGCTAATTCTATGTCCTCCCCACATAGTCCTACCATGAAATGCACAAGGTTCATAATTATGTAAATTCAGGCCCTGCTGCTTTTCACAATAAACAATCCCGGCCAATACCGGGATTTCAGAACCGTTAACGGATCGAACCTTTTAGCTCAGCAGTCGTCATAATGATCACTTCACCAAGCGGCTAATAATAATAGCCGATTGGTGGTGATGTAACTCTTTCGAAACGGTGACGATGCTTTGGCCTGCCGTTTAAGCTCGTTTTAGTGCTGATCCGGTGATAATGCCCATGTTTATTATAAATAGCAGGGCCGGTCATTATTTCTATTACGTGGTCATGACCATGGGGTCTATCCTTTACAACTATAATAATGATGCGGTGATAATGGCTATGACCCGATTCGTAAGACAACTCGGTATATCCTGAACATTGATGCGAGTGATCAAACTCGAAAGATGTAGACCCGGCATACCAATGACGATGTTCCTTTTCAAGCAATTGCCTCACCCTTTTTCATCATCATATACAAACGGGTCCCCGGTTGCCACCTGAAAAGGGAGTTTTTTTTTGCCATCGTCCCCACTTTTTCACTGAACCGTGATCAGGTCTTTCAACTGCTCAAACCGTTTATCCCCGATCCCGGATACCTGTTTGATGTCCTCAATGGTTTTAAAAGGGCCGTTAATCTCCCTGTATTGAATTATCCGTTGGGCATACGCCGGTCCAACCCCCGGCAGCGTGTCCAGCTGAGCCTGGTCGGCTGTATTTATGTTCACCTTTCCACCGGCCTGTTGGGCGCTATTTCCCGCCCCTGCTGAAGACGCCGCAACGGGCGAAACAGCAGCCGCCGCTGATGGATTCGTTGACCCTACTGCTCCAGGCTGGCCTGCCGCTCCCTTAACCGGCACATAGATGGTCTGCCCGTCGGTTACCGGTGTCGCCAGTTTTAAAACATCCAGGTCGGCCTCACCAGTGGGGCCGGCCTTATTTACCGCGTCGATGATCCTCGAACCCGCAGGTAACTGGTAGACACCGGGCTTTACCACAGCTCCTGTGACGTGGATTAACAGATCCTTGGTTTTGCTGTCATCCGCCACCTCTCCCCGGTCAAGGGCGGCTTTGTTTTCCTCGGCGGCACGTTCTTTCATTTGGGCAAACCGGTAACCCCCGCCGAAGATAATTATGCCCACCAGCACCAGGATTACCAGCTGTTGTTTGCGATCCAGCTGCAACATGCGCTCCTCCCGCCTGTCCAAGGGCAAACCCTTTAAGAGTATTTTTAGGTTAATTCTACCAAGAGCGACTATTTCCTCCTTTATTTTTTGCTTACAAACAGGCGGCCGTCGGTCCCCAGGGTGGCCAGCAGGACTTTTCGCGGGGTCAGTTCACGCTTCTTTAAGGCCTCTGTCAGCCACTTCTCATCCAGTTCGATATCCTGTAAATTTTTGCGCATGATATTGCCGTCCATAACCAATACCGTGGGCAGTCCTTCGTAGGGTGTTTGGATCCCGAGATCAGCGGGGATTACCGGACGGTACTGGGACTTTGGTATAATGCTGAGTTTACCGGAAGTTTCCAGGACTGCAAATTCCACCTCGGACGGGTCGACGATTCCTTTATCGCGCATTTGAGCCAGCAGGTCATCAAGGTTGTAGCGGGCCTTGCGCATCTCCCCCCGTAAAAGTTCCCCATTTTTAATAATCACCTGGGGGGCGCCGCAAATAATACTGCGCAGGGTATGGCTGAAAAGGGTCGCATACGAGACCACAACTTCTAAAGCCCCCAACATGGCCAGAGGGAGGATGCTGTGCCACAGCGGCGCCTCTTTGGCCTCCAACGGTATGACCGCCAGTTCCGCAATAATGATGGCGACAACAAAGTCAAATGGAGAAAGCTGACCGATTTCCCGCTTTCCCATTAACCTGATTACCAACAGGACCACAAAATATACGAAAACCGTACGGTATACATATTCCCATATCAGCATTTGGACACCGGTCTTTCGAATTGATTTATATTTATACAAATTTATGAATTGCCGCTTTTAATAAAAATTATTACTTTACAATGTGTTAAAAACGAGTAAAATATTTATAAGGATGCTCACTTGTATTAAAATGAGATATATCTCAAAATAAGACAGTATTAATTCTCCTTGTCTGAAACACAGTTCATCTCATATTGCTACATAAAAAACCATGTCTGTTGAATGTAAAAGACCTTTAAACTTTATACAACTAGACAACGGAGGTAAGGACAGTGTCAGAAACAATGCCCCACCGCAATCCCAAAAATATTCAAATAAATAAGAGTTGGTGCAAGGGTTGCGGGATTTGCGCCGGACTCTGCTCCAAGGTTTTGGCCATGGACGGCGGCGGCAAGGTTTTCGCGGCGAACCCTTCCCTCTGTACCGCTTGCCGCATTTGTGAGACCCACTGCCCCGACTTTGCCATATCAATTGGAGTGGATGTGAATTAATATGAATGATGTTGCTCAGCTGGCCCGTTTAATGCAGGGTAATGAAGCTATTGTGGAGGGCGCGCTGGCCGCCGGCCTCCGCTTCTTTGCAGGGTATCCCATTACCCCGTCCACTGAGATTTCAGAACTATTAGCTGCCAGATTACCTCTCTATGGGGGCAGGTTTATCCAGATGGAAGACGAGATGGCCAGCATGGCTGCCATCATCGGCGCCTCCCTGGCTGGATTGAAGTCACTTACCGCTACCAGCGGTCCCGGCTTTTCACTTAAACAAGAGAACATCGGCTTTGCCTCGATGGCTGAGGTGCCCTGCGTGGTGGTCAATGTACAGCGTCACGGACCAAGTACCGGTATTCCCACCGCCCCAGCTCAGGGGGACGTTATGCAGGCGCGCTGGGGCACCCATGGCGACCACCCGGCAATCGCGCTCTGTCCTGCTTCCGTACAGGAATCATATTCGCTGACCGTGGAAGCTTTTAATTTTGCAGAAAAATACAGGACACCGGTAATTCTTCTTACCGATGAGGTCATCGGCCACATGAGGGAAAGGGTGATCCTGCCCCAACCGGATAAACTGAATGTGATCGACCGCAAAAAACCACCGGCCGGTCTTGAAAAATACTATCCCTACAGGCCTGGCGAAGACGGCGTTCCAGCTATGGCTGATTTTTGTGAAAATTACCGCTTTCACGTAACCGGTCTGGTACACGACGAAAGCGGCTTCCCCACTACCGACGCGGATGTTGCCGAAAAATTAATCAGACGCTTAAACAATAAAATTATGGATAACTTGGACGATATTGTCCTGAGTGAGTCCTGGCTGACTAAAGACGCGGACATTATTATCGTAGCCTACGGCGCCGTCTCACGTTCAGCCAAGAAAGCGATCAAAGAAGCGCGCGTGGCTGGTTTTAAGGTTGGCCTGTTCCGCCCCATCACCATCTGGCCGTTTCCGGAAAAAGAAATCGCTGTCCTGTCCCGGCAGGCTCACACCATGATAGTACCCGAGATGAACTTGGGCCAGCTCAAATTGGAAGTTGAGCGTGCCGCCTCGGGCAGGTCCAGGGTTATTGGAGTCAATAAGGTCAACGGTGAATTGATTACTCCCGGCGAAATTTTGGACGCAATCATAAAACAGTAAAGTCGGTGAATCATTGATGCAAAATAATGTTAATAAATATTTGCGCTCTGAAAAGCTCCCTCATATCTGGTGTCCCGGCTGCGGCAACGGAATTGTATTGGGCGCCATAACCCGTGCTTTCGGCCTTTTAGACTGCGACCAGGACAATACCGTCGTTGTTTCCGGGATCGGCTGTTCTTCCAGGGCCACCGGTTATCTTGATTTCTGCACCCTGCACACCACCCATGGCAGGGCCCTGGCCTTCGCCACCGGGATCAAAATGGCCCGGCCGGAGCTTAAGGTGTTTGTTTTAATGGGTGACGGCGACAGCACTGGTATTGGCGGCAACCACTTTATCCACGCTGCCAGGCGCAACATCGACCTTACTGCCATTATTTTCAATAACAGTATCTATGGTATGACCGGGGGGCAATCCTCCCCTCTCTCACCGCTCAACTCAAGGGCAACCACCGCTCCCCAGGGGACGTTTGAACGACCCTTTGACCTGGCGGAACTGGCGCGGGGAGCGGGAGCCACTTACGTGGCAAGAGGCACCACCTACCATGCCAACATGCTGACCCAGTTAATCAGGAACGGAGCTGACCACAAAGGCTTCAGCGTCGTGGAAGCTGTCACCGCCTGCCCGATCTCTTACGGCCGGCGCAACAAGATGGGCAATGGCTACGACATGCTGCTCTGGCAGAAAGAGCACAGCGTCCCTGTTGAAAAAGCCAGAAAGCTGACGCCGTTAGAAATGGAAGGAAAGTTTGCAATTGGTGAACTGTATAAAGCAGATGCTCCCGAGTTCACTGACATTTATGAGCGTTTCATAGAGGAGAAGCAAAAAAAGAACGAGGAGGAGCGGCATCGTGGCGTTAACTAGTGAAATTATACTAAGCGGCACAGGTGGTCAGGGGTTGATCCTGGCGGGACAAATCCTGGCGGACGCCGTGATCAGAGACGGTAAGAATACTGTCCAGACACAATCTTACGGGCCGGAAGCCCGTGGCGGGGCCAGTAGAGCAGAAGTCATTATCAGCGACGGAGAAATTGATTACCCCAAAGTCACCAAACCCGACATTTTGCTTGTTATGAGCAGGGAAGCTCTTAAAAAATATGCGGGCAGCATCAGCGAAAACGGGACATTGATCATCGACGACACTTATATTACGGACCAGCTCCCAATAGGCGCCAATGTTTTCGCCGTACCTTACACCCGCATCGCCAGGGAAAACCTCGGCAAGGAAATGTTCGCCAACGTGGTGGCGCTGGGCGCTCTGGCCGCAATTACAGGTATAGTTACCAAGGAATCACTACAGTTGGCTCTGATGTCCCGGATACCACCGGGGTCGGAAGCTTTAAATAAAAAGGCGCTGGAACTCGGCTGGAAAAGCGCACACCAGGCCGCGGCCTAGCAGTTTGGTCGTAGGTCGTTAGGCATAGGGCGCAAGGTATATTCTGTATTTCTTTGGGTCGAAGTAAATCACCTCTATTTGGTGGGAATAAACGGTTTTGATTTGAGTTAGCAGTTGTTGGTTTTTGGCGCCTAAAACACCCGCTTGGGGGTTGCAGGCGCTTTTATATTATATTGCGCTTGCGGCAAACGATTGATTTTGTTTGAAACCCTGGTAGGAATTAATTAGAAGTTAAAGAATAATATTACTAACCGCCCCAAGAGTTTATAGTATGGGAGTACTAATCAATGACAAGACTCGCCCAGGTCAGTGAAAGTGGCCAGAAAGTAGCCGAGGCCATTGCCACGGTGCTAAAAGTCGATGTAGAAATAATCGATACCGATCTGGTCCGCGTGGCCGGCACAGGTATAATTCGTTACGATGTCGGAACCAGGCTGTTGCGCGGCTTTGTCAATAAACACGTCCTGCAGACCGGTAACCATATTTTCATCAGGGAGGCCGGTTTTCATGAGATTTGCCTGTCCTGTCCCCTGACCGGGCAGTGCTTTTACAAGGCTTCCATTGTTTATCCGATCACCGCAGGCTCGGAAACTATCGGGACTATCAGCTTGATTGCCTTTAATGAAGAACAAAAGGAAACCCTCGGAACCAACTCCGATTCTTTGATCGAATTCATCGGCCGCATGGCGGACTTAATAAGCAGCAAGGCCCTGGAGAGCGAGATTTTAACAGAACGCATGGTAATGTCAAACCACCTTGAAGCTGTTGTCGATTCTGTTGACGAATGCGTTATCGCCGTCAATAGCGAAGGCTTTATCACCCACTTCAACCGTTCTGCGGAGCGTGTCTTCGGCACCAGGAAGAAACAGATCCTTGGCAAGGACTCCAAACAAATCCTGCCCACCCTGCCCTTTTGGGAGGTGCTGCAAGAAGGCAAGGGCTTCAACTCGCGCGAGGTTTTCATTGCTTATGAAGGGCGCAAGCTCCATCTGTTGAGCACGCTCAAGCCAATCAAGCTGGACAGCGGACAGGTAGTCGGTGTTGTGGGCACCTTCCGGGACTTTAAAGAAACACAAAAACTCGCTTACGAAATCATGAGCAACCAGGAAATGATTGTTTTTGAAGACATCGTGGGGATCAGCAGGCCGATGCTGGAGATAAAGGCCAAGGCCCAGAAAGTAGCAGCCAGCAACTCGACCGTCTTAATTGTGGGAGAAAGCGGCACCGGCAAAGAAATCTTTGCCAGGGCAATTCATGCGGCCGGGCCACACGGTCACCGGCCTTTTATCTCCATTAACTGCGCTGCCATGCCGGAAAACCTCCTGGAAATAGAGCTTTTTGGGTATAACGAGGGCGCCTTCAGCGGAGCGCGGCGCGGGGGCAAACAGGGCAAATTTGAGTTGGGCGCCGGAGGCACTATTTTCCTTGAAGAAATCGGCAATATGTCCCTGTACCTGCAAACAAAGCTCCTGAAAGTCCTCAAAGAGAAAGGGATTGAGCGGGTTGGAGGCACGCGGGTAATCCCGGTGGATGTCAGGGTCATTGCCGCAACCAACACTGACCTGCGGGAACTGGTAAGGAAAAATATCTTCAGGGACGACCTCTACTACCAGCTGAGCGTCATTCCCCTGGTGATACCCCCACTGCGGGTACGGCAGGAAGATATCCCGATCCTTCTGGACTTTTACATGAAACGGTTCAGCAAGCTACTGGGCAAAGAAATCAAGGGTTTTGACGACGAGGCGCTGAACTCCTGCATAAAATATTACTGGCCAGGCAATGTTCGGGAGCTGGTCTACGCCGTGGAATACGCCATCAATCTGGAGGAAAACCACTTGATTACCATGGAGAGCCTGCCTCAGGCCCTGCGCGAGTCGGTCAAAAAAGGAACATCCGCCGGCATTACCGGTGACGGTAAGCTGATGCCCCTGGCTCAGTTGGAAAAGGAGGCCATTATAACTGCCCTGGACCAATTTGGTTGGACTGATGAAGGAAAAACCAGGGCCGCCAGAGTCCTCGGGATCAGCCGGGCAACCATCTACCGAAAAATTCAGAGGTACGACCTGGCCCCCGCTTGAAGAACACATAAGACTTCACCTAAACCCGCTGCCTTTATGGGAGCGGGTTTTGCTATATTATATGACTATTGCCCAGTATAGCCAGGGGAACTAAAATTTTCATATTAAGATAAATTGCACCGTTTTCCACAAGGAAATTTCCAATTGATGTCGAAAACTGAACAGTCACAACAATCCAAAAAATGTTCATTATGAGAAAGGAGGAAATTCCTTTTTGGATAAAGCACCTACTGGAATAAAGGGCTTTGACGAATTGTTGTACGGCGGAATTATACGTGGCAATACTGTTCTACTGGAGGGGGTCCCCGGCGCCGGTAAAACCACTTTTGGTATAGAGTTCATCTACCACGGGATCACCGAATTTAATGAGCACGGGGTAATTGTTACATGCGAGGAATTACCCGAATCAATATATCGCGACGCTCTTAACTTTGGCTGGGACCTGAAGGCTCTGGAGAAGGCCAACAAATTGCGAATCCTATGCACCTCTCCGGAGGTACTGGTGGACCCTGATGTTAACCTGATAGAAACTGTTGTTCGCGAGGTTGGCGCCAGGAGAATCCTGGTCGACAGTATCAGCCATTTTCAAAATGTTATTAATAACCCGCTGTTCCTGCGTAAATCAGTTTATAGTTTTTGCAACGGTTTGCGCCGTCTGGGCTTGACAGCCTTTTTGGTAAAGGAGCGGGTTAGCGATGGGACCCGTGATTACGCATTTGAAGAATATGTGGTTGACGCGGTAATCCATCTGGAAAACAGGGAACGTCCGGGTTTGCACCGGCACCGGGTGCTGGAAATAACCAAAACCCGGGGCCAGGAGCACATTCCCGGGAAACAAACCTTTCGCATTACTAATGAAGGGATTAAAGTTTTTCCTCTGATTGGTTCAGTGGACATTGGTGTCGTGGAACACCAGG
Source organism: Pelotomaculum sp. FP (assembly GCF_004369245.1). NCBI lineage: Bacteria > Bacillati > Bacillota > Clostridia > Eubacteriales > Desulfotomaculaceae > Pelotomaculum > Pelotomaculum sp. FP. The sequence goes on from NZ_QFGB01000011.1 coordinate 13,485, forward strand.
AAAACGGGCTGCTGCATACAGGTGTGCCGGGACTCGACGAATTATTGCAGGGTGGGTTGCCCAGGGGTTTTAGCGTAGCGGTTGCCGGCAGTTCAGGAACCGGTAAAACAGCATTGGGTATGCAGTATCTGGTTAAGGGAGCCCAGAACTTCGGCGACAAAGGGTTATTTTTGTCTCTCGAGGAAACCCCACAGCAATTAATGGCCAACGCCCGGCGCTTTGACTGGGATATGTCTGCCCTTCAAGAACAAGGACAGCTTCGAGTTTTATATATGCCTCTTTCCAAGATGGAAATAGATGAGACTATTATCAAGCTGGGCGAGATGGCAAAATCATTTGGAGCCCGCCGGCTGGTAATAGACTCCATTTATGTTTTTCTTTCACGTATTGACAACGCAGCTGTCCTGCATGAAAAATTCTATAGCCTGGTCACCTATTTAAACAGCCTTAACTGCACCACTTTATTAATCAGCCCGGCCTGGGAACTGGCAGACAACGGCAAAATTGAAGTAATTCATTCGGTAGTCCAGGGAACCATCCTGCTTAAGTCAATTCTATCGCAAAATCGCCGGGTCAGGCAGTTGGAGCTATATAAAATGCGGGGAGTCAACCATGCCATGGGCAACCACTTGTTGGAAATCAATTCTTCGGGTATACAGGTATTCCCCCGGCTAGGAGGATAGTTTCAGATGAGTAAAAGAGCTTATTTTGGAGTGGAAGGTTTGGATCGCAACCTTGAGAAAGGCTTGTTGTATGGTTCCCAGATTATGGTGGAGGGCGATTCCGGTATTGGTAAAACCGTGCTGGCGGGGGAATTTATTAAAGAGGGTTTGCGTTGCGGCGATACTTGTGTCTATGTAGCCTGTGATGAGCCTCCCATGGCGATGCGCGAGCATTTACTGAACTTCAAAGTCGGCACCCCTGCCTATGAAGAAACGGGCAGGTTAATCTTTGTCGACGCCTATGAAGAAGGAGAAAGTCTGGAAAAATACGCCCTTTCGGATCTTCGCAACCTGGATAAGTATTTTGCCCTGGAAACAGAAGTACTGCGTGGCAGCGCCGGTCGCAGGGTGAGGTTGGTGGTAGACAGTTTGAGCACCCTATTTACTTCCATAGATCCCGCTGATATTTTGGATTTTCACAGGGCCCGGATTAAACATCTCCGGAAAAAAGGGATCCTGGCTATGGATATATTTGTAAGCGGGGTCCTGGAACCCAAGCTGGTAACCATCACCGGTCATCTCTATAATTTTATGCTGAAGATGAGTTTCAGCGGCAACAGGCATAATCCTGTGCGCCTATTGCAGATTGGCAAGGTAAAAAGCCAGCAATTTGTATCCACTCGCCACATATTTACAATAAGTCCTGTGTACGGTATTCTTGTGCCCGCTGATATGGGGGTGATCGTATGAACGATGACGTAATTTCCAAAGAAATAATCAACTATTTGTATATGAGCATATGTAAGACACTCAAAAATGTTCCCTTCAGCAACCGCTATTGGGTAGAGCAGATTATGATGGGACCGGCCCAATATATCCTCGAAGAGTACGATGATGAGCTGCATTTTACCTCAAAGAACCCCGTAGAGGTTTGTATAACCTTTCTTGACTTTCTGGAAAGCAAGGGTTTTTTGCTTAGTGAGGATTACCACATGGAAGAATTTGGGGATGACCTGTTGGTACATGTTGAGCGTGATAAATGTATTTACCGGAAATATTGCATGCACGCCCCGGAGGAAGGGTCACTTTTTTACTGTGCGCGTGTCGGTACTTTTCAGGCGGTTTTACACAAAATCCTGGGTAAAAATTATGAAGCGACAGTTGAAACAGACCAAAGCGGAATCTGCCACGGGAAGCTGTCCCCCACAACCAAACCTAAAGAGGAGATTGTTAACCGCGATGGACACATGCTGAAAATAGCAGGCCGGCGGGCTATACTTCTATCACATCTGACCTTTGCCTCCCTGCTGACGTCGATTAAAGAACACGCCCCCCACACTTTAAAACACGTGCTTTATGACGCCGGTTACCGGTCGGGGTCTTCCGTTGCTCTTAAAACCAAAAGTTTATACCCAGACCCGGTTGAGTGCTTACAAGCACTTTTAGATGAAATTAAAAATCTTGGGTTGGGGTATGTAGAACTGATTTCCTTCAACCCCTCCCATGGCCGGGCCAGGTTAAGGTGTTATGATTCTATCCAGGCGTTCATAGCAAAAGAGCACGGCTCCCTTTACCGGACCCCGCAGGTGAATTGCGACTTCTTGAGGGGGATATTTGCATCTTTTGTCAGCATCATACTGGATGAAGAAATCATTTGCGAAGAGATGGACTGCCAATCAATAGGGGGAGATTACTGCGAGTTCCTGGCCATGCCCCTTCCAAAGAACCTGTTGGATAAGGAGGAGCCCCGTGACAGGAGGATTGACTGATGAATTTGATCAAGTCCTACAAAGTATCATACGGATTGAACTGTTAACCTTTTTTCAGGCAAATCCGCATACACGAGATACAGTTGACGGTTTGGCCCTTCGTTTGCACCGCTCTCAACACCAGGTTGAGCTGGCGCTTAATACACTTTGCGCCATTGGCATTCTGGAAATAGGCGGTACAAAAAAGGTCAATATTTATTACCTGAGCAATAGCAACATGGTCAGCGTCTATTTCCAGGAACAATGCGAGAAATATGGCATTGAGCCGCACTTAAGGTAACTTATGGTGTTTACGGTTGTGGAGGTGTGCTCATTTTGTTGGAATTAGCAGAAGAATGGTCCCGCTTGGCTTTAGATCACCTGCCTGTAGGATTATTAGTAATTAACCGTCACAGGAAAATTCGCATTTTTAACCAGACCCTGTCAAGGTTTCTCGGACTAAAGAGTGAAAAAGTCCTGGGCCGGCCATTGCTGGAACTTATGGACGATCGGGGAACTGAATTTAACATATTGCTGCAGACCCTTATTACAGGTAAAGAGTTTCAAAATGTTAAGCCCCAAGCCGTGACTACAGTCTCCTGTTGTGTTGCCTGTCTGGTAAACACCTACCCGGTCAGGAACAGGACCGGTATAACGGTGGGCGCTATGGCCGTGTTTTCACCGGCAGCACGCCTGCAAGAGATGGAAAACGCAGTTGTGAAAGCCGAAAAGCTGGCTATCCTGGGACAGATGGCGGCTGGAATGGTGCATGAAATAAGAAACCCGCTCACAGCAGTCGGCTGCTTTTTGCAATTATTGCATAAGTGTTTAAAGGGAAATCCCAAAGAAGAATATATACCCATAATGCTGGCCGAACTAAACCATGCCAACAGGCTTATTTCAGAGTTTTTGCAGTTTGCCAAGCCCGGTTATTCCAGACCTGGCAGGTGTTCTATAGTTGAAATAATAAAAGATGTGGTTTTGCTTGTGGAAAGTGAAGCTCTGTCTCGCCAATTTAACATAGAGGTAGACCTTGATGTTAATATTCCAAAAGTCATTGTTGACAGCGGACAACTAAAACAAGTTTTCATAAATATTATAAAAAATGCCTTTGACGCTCTCTCCGAAGGTGGAAAAATTTTTGTACAAACCACATCGAACGAACTTGAAGGTTTTGTGCAAATTTCTTTCAGGGATACCGGCGTGGGGATCGATAAGGAAACTCTAGAAAATATGTTCAACCCGTTTTTTACTACCAAGGAAAGCGGTACCGGCCTGGGCATGTTTACAAGCAAAAAAATTATTGACAATCACGGAGGCCGGATTGAAATACAGAGCGAACCTGGTAAAGGGACCACAGTAACAGTGTTACTGCCCGTTGAGCAACAACATGCATATACTAGTACAGGTATGTAAAGTAGCGTTATGGGCTTAGGATTATTAGTCGTGAGACGTGGGACGTGGGACGTGGGTATATTCTGCATTCCTGTAGGGTCGAGAAGATGTATTCTCATTAGTATTAGAATATGCCAATAGCTCGGCGCCAGCAGAAATGATAACCAATGTGGGTGCGATTTCAATCGCGCATGGCGCGTTAGGGACAAACTTGTTGGAGCTAATGTAACATTTGTGCGAATGAATTCGCACCCACATTTATAAACAGTTTGCAATTTATAAGCATAGCGGGGGTTGCCGATTCATGGCAGCCCCCGCTGGTTACATGGCTAAAAACCTCTATTATCAGTACTTACTTCACCACAATGTTGACCAGTTTGCCGGGGACCGGGATGACTTTAATGATTTGCTTACCCTCTGTCAGTTTCAGCACCCTCGGATCCTGTATTACTTTTTCCTGCATCTGGGCCGCGCCAATCCCGGCCGGTACCAGCATGCGGTCACGGACTTTGCCGTTGATCTGCACGACGATGGTGACTTCATCCTCCACTAGCGCCGCCTGGTCGAAGGAAGGCCAGGGCTGACGGTGGATACTGCCGGTATGACCGGTCTCCTCCCACAATTCTTCAGTTATATGCGGGGCGAAGGGCGCCAAGAGGAGCAGCAGGCTTTCCACTGCCTCTCTTATTACTGCCGGGTCACGGTCAGTTTCGGGTAGTTCCTTGTACTGGTAAAGAGCGTTGACCATCTCCATTACTGCACTAACGGCGGTATTAAAATTAAATCTGGCGCTGATGTCCTCCGTCACTTTCTTGATGGTGGCGTGGGTAACTCTCCGCATCGACCGGTTTAGGCCAACGAGTCCACTGGACGGACGCTTTGGCGCGGTTTTCAGCGTAGACGCCAGTGAAGCCACCAGACGCCAGACTCTTTTGAGGAAACGGAAACAGCCCTCCACCCCCTGGTCGCTCCATTCCAGGTCGCGCTCCGGAGGCGCCGCGAAGAGAATAAACAGCCTGGCGGTATCAGCCCCGTAACGGGCCACAATATCCTCCGGGCTCACCACATTGCCCTTGGATTTGGACATCTTGGTCCCGTCTTTTAGAACCATCCCCTGCGTAAGCAGGTTGGTAAACGGCTCCTGATTGCTAATCAGTTTCAAGTCATAGAGCACTTTGGTGAAGAAACGCGAGTATAAAAGGTGCAGGATGGCGTGTTCCACCCCGCCGATATACTGGTCTACAGGCAGCCAGTAGTCCACCTTGGCTTTGTCCCAGGGCCCGTCAATGTCTCTCGGGCTGGTGTAACGGTAGTAGTACCAGGAAGAACACATAAAGGTGTCCATGGTATCGGTTTCTCTGATGGCCGCCCCGCCGCATGAGGGGCAAGCGGTGTTGACGAAATCAGGGCAGTCAGCCAGCGGCGACCTGCCGGTGGGTTTAAACTCCACGTCCATGGGCAGCAGCACCGGCAGGTCAGTCTCGGGTACCGGAACAACCCCGCAACGTTCACAATATATGATCGGAATTGGCGCGCCCCAGTAGCGCTGGCGGGAAATCAGCCAGTCCCTCAGACGATAATTGACCCGGAACTTACCATTACCCATACCTGCAAGTTCGCTGGTGATTTCTTTCATGGCGCGAGTATTGGGCAGTCCGTTAAAACGACCGGAGTTGACCAGTAAGCCTTCCCCATCATAGGCTGATTCCATGGTCGCCGCATCCAGCTCAATGCCCTCCGGCTGGATCACCACACGGACTGGGTAGCCGTACTTACGGGCAAATTCAAAGTCACGCTGGTCGTGGGCAGGCACGCCCATGACACAGCCTGTGCCGTATTCCAGCAGGACGTAGTTGGCAATCAGCACCGGAACTTTTTCCCCATTCAGGGGGTTGATACAATATGCCCCGGTCTGCAAACCAACCTTTTCTACCTCGTTCGAAGTACGGTCGATTTCGCTCAAGTTCCGCACCTTGCGGATAAACTCTTTGATCTCCGCTTCCCGCTCTGAGCCTGCAATCAGCTTTTCCACCAACGGGTGTTCCGGCGCCAGGACCATGTAAGTTACCCCAAAAATGGTATCCGGCCGTGTTGTGTAGACTGTGATGACCCCGTCGAGTCCGTCCAGCTTAAAATCTATCTCCGCGCCCTCGCTGCGACCGATCCAGTGCTCCTGCATGGTCTTGACCTTATCAGGCCAGCCCGGCAGGAGTTCCAGGTCTTGCAACAGGCGCTCCGCATAGTCGGTAATCTTAAAAAACCACTGGGCCAGTTCCTTTTTTTCCACAGGGGTATTGCAACGCTCACAACCCCCGTCCTTGACCTGTTCGTTGGCCAACACCGTGGCGCAGGCAGGGCACCAGTTGACGGCAGCTTCCTTTTTATAAGCCAGTCCGTTTTTAAAAAGCTGGAGAAAAAGCCACTGCGTCCACTTGTAGTACCCGGAATGGCAGGTTGCAACTTCCCGGTTCCAGTCGTAGCTGATTCCCATCTGCTTTAACTGGGCCCGCATGTTGTCGATATTAGCAAAAGTCCAGTCGGCCGGATGGATGCCGCCGTGTTTGATCGCCGCATTCTCAGCCGGCAGGCCGAAGGCGTCCCAACCCATCGGATGAAGAACGTGCAAGCCCTGCATCGTTTTAAACCGGGCTACCACATCGCCGATGGAGTAGTTCCTGACATGGCCCATATGTAGTTTGCCGGACGGGTACGGAAACATTTCAAGGCAGTAATACTTGGGACGATCCGAATAATCGGGGATTTCATATGTTCCCTCTTCTGCCCAGCGGGTCTGCCATTTGGCTTCAACTTCTGAAAAATTATATTTGTCGTTAATAGGACATCCCCCTAATAGCAAAAGTGCGCGCTACTGGATTAAAGCGGGCAAAAGCCCGCCTTCCCCCAAAAATTCTATCACAAAATCTGTAAATCCTCAAGTTTCTATCATAATTGATAGTGTTTTCGTAAAAAAATGCGGGCGTATTCATTCGCACACGACATCATAGAAACGCAGAATAAATAAAAAAACCCTCTTCATCCCAACAGGGACGAGAGGTTTTTCCCGCAGTACCACCCTTTTTGGCAAAGCAATCTGTAGCCAACCACCATCAGAACAACATTTCCTTTTTTGAGGAAACCGGCTCGATGACGTTAAGCCCCCGCGTCTTTACCCGCTTCACGCGATAACGGCGCGTCCGGCCCGGAGTACTGCTTCCCCCGTGCGGCTCCTGGGCGAGTTCGCCAGCCTGACCCACCGCCTTGCACCATCCGGCGGCTCTCTGAATAAGTTGCGCTGCCTACTGCTCCCTATCATTGCCTTTCTAGTTAAACTGAGACTTATTGTAAGATACCCAAAACTTCTGTCAACATATAACTAACTATAATTAGCAGCCAGCTGTTTAAATATTTACCGGAACCCCTACCACCGGCGCGTCTCCCCAAAGACGCTCAAGATTGTAGAACTGGCGAACAGCATCCTGAAAGATATGGACTACAACATCACCGAAGTCCAAAAGTACCCATTCACCTTCCCTGAAGCCCTCCCGGCGCTGGGCGGTGACCCCTTCTCTTTCCATTTTTTCCAGAATGTTCTCTGCGATGGCCTGGACCTGGGTCTTGGACCTGCCGCTGCAGATGATAAAATAATCAGCAATAACAGTGATTTTCCTGATATCAAGTACGGTCACGTCCCAAGATTTTTTTTCTTCCGCCGCCAGCACAGCAATATTCACCATTGCCTGTGGACTTAATAACAACGTCACTCCTCCTTGTTGGTGGGGGTATCTTCCAATACACCATAGTATTCTACTACGACAGGAAGTTTCCTGCTTCAATAAAAGGTTAAGAAAAAACCTCCTCTTGGGAGGTTTCTATTTCTACTGGTCGTCTCTTGCCTTGGCTTCATTGACGGTAATTACCCGCCCGCTTAGCTCAGTCCCGTTCATTGCTGCGATCATGGTCTCTGCATCTTCATCCCGGACTTCAACAAAGCCAAACCCGCGGGAGCGACCGGACTCACGATCAGTAATAACGCGACTGCTCAACACTTCACCGTGCGCAGAAAAAGCGTCAGCAAGATCTTCAGCTTTTGTCGCCCAAGGTAAATTGCCTACATATAGGGTTCGCGCCATTGACTAATCACCTCTTTCCCTTTAAGAAACTGTTTTTAATGAAGCTATTATTTGCAAAAGGGAATAACCTAATGCAATCTTAACCAGTCAAAGATTTTTCCATATTTCAATCCAGGTAAATATTATTGCTCGTTATATACGCCTCAACTGGTTCGGGAAGAAGGTACTTAATCGGCTTTCCCTTGCGTACGCGCTGCCGTATATCGGTGGAAGATATGGCCAGGGCAGGTACTTCCATGTAAAAAATATTATTTTTCAGACCCTGCGGCAAGGCTCCTATTTTCTTCCATATCTCTCCCTGTTTATAACCAGGCCGGGTGGCTGCTATAAATCGACAAATTGATAAGAGTCTTTCGACCTTTTTCCAGTTAAGTATTTCCGCAACTGCATCGGCTCCAGTTATAAAAAAAATCTGGGTGCCAGGATAAAGGCGGGATATCCCCTGAACGGTATCAATAGTGTAGGTCGGGCCTGGACGCTCTATTTCGATAGGCGACTCTTCGAAAAATGGATTCGTGGCCACGGCCAGTCTGGTCATCTCATACCGATGCCAGGCTTGAGTTCGTTTAAAATTTGGCTTATGAGGGGGCTGACCGGCCGGGATGAAAATGACCTTTTCCAGATCGTATTCATACCTGGCGCCCTCCGCGGTCACCAGATGCCCATAATGAATGGGATCAAAGGTGCCCCCCATAATGCCAAGCCGGGATATTTGTTTTGGCTCTTTACTCATAAAGCAATTGTAACGTCTGATCTGGAGAAAAGCAAGTAAAATGTAGAAACAACTTACATGTTAGACTCGTTAACCATATATATAAATATTACAGTTCCAGAGCCAGGTTGTTCCGGTGAATAACTTCATCAAAATCCTTGTGCCCCAGGATGCGTGCTATGTCCTTGGTCTGCGCCCCTTTAATCCGTTCAATATCTTCCGAGGAGTAGGAAACGATGCCCCTGGCTATCTCTGTGCCGTCCGGTCCGGCAATAACTACCGTGTTGCCTATATCAAAAGAGCCTTCCACTCTGGTTATACCGGATGGCAGCAGGCTTTTACCCTGTTTAACCAGCACCCGGGCGGCTCCCTCATCAACGAATATCTTACCGCAAATTGAGGAACTGAAAGCTATCCAACGCTTTTTGTTTTCCATTTTATTGGCGCAAGGCCAAAAAACGGTACCCACCGTCTCTCCCTCAATAACCCGGCGGATGATATTTTTTTCCTCCATATTGGTTATAACCGTGACAGTACCGGAATGCATGGCAATCCTGGCGGCCTGAATTTTGGTAGCCATCCCGCCGGTTCCCAGTTTGGAGCCTGCGCCACCGGACAAGGCCTCAATTTCAGGAGTCATTTCCGTTACGTCCCGGATCAGTTGGGCGCTTTTCTCTTTGCGCGGATCCGCAGTAAAAAGTCCATCTATGTCAGACAGCAAAACCAGTAGTTCGGCGTCGATCAGGGTGGCCACCAGGGCCGACAGGTTATCGTTATCACCCAGCTTGATCTCATCCACCGCCACTGTATCGTTCTCGTTGATGACGGGGATGACCCCGAAATGGAGCATCGCGTGCAGGGAGTTCCTGGCGTTTAAAAAGCGCTTGCGGTCGGAAAAATCCTCGCGGGTTAACAGTACTTGACCCACGGTGACCCCGTACTCAGCAAACAGCTTTTCATAAATATGCATCAGGACACCCTGACCAACTGCGGCGGCCGCCTGTTTCTCCGGGATGGTCCTGGGGCGCCCCGGCAGGCCGAGCTTGCCTGCTCCCGTTCCGATTGCCCCCGAAGTGACCAAAATTATTTCTTTGCCCATATTATAGAGGTCCGCCAACTGCCTGACCAGGCTTTCAATCTTAAAAAGGTTGGGCTTGCCGGTGGCATGAGCAACAGAACTGGTGCCCACCTTAACCACGATCCGCTTGAAAACCTGAAAATTACGTTTACCCATGCACTACACCCGTATCATTCAAAATTAACCTGGAAAAAGTATACCATACCCATATTCACGAACAAAGTTCAAAAACCTAAAGGAAGCAAGGGGGCGGACAGAAAATTGCTCGAAAAGGCACCGGCTCATTCGACATATTCAAATTCAAAATCTCCGATTTTAACCGTGTCGCCCTCTTTTATGCCGGCCTCCTTGAGGGCGTCATCGATACCCATGCGCTTGAAGATCCACTGCAGACGCTCGACCGCCTCATCGTTTTCCAGGTCGGTCATGGCCACGTGGCGTTTGATTTCCTTGCCGCCTACCAGAAAGATCCCTTCCTCGCGTGATACGCTGAAACGCGGTTCGGCACGGTGGACGACATGATCCGCCGTTTCTTCCTCAGGGGGAGTTATGTCGGGAAGGTCTTCCAGCAGCGCGGCTACTTTGTAAATTAAAGGGTCAAGCCCGCTACCGGTCGCCGCCGAGATGGGAAAGATCTCATAGTCATTGCCATAGGCTTCCTTAAGCCTTGTCAAGTTTTCCGCAGCTTCAGGCAGGTCCATTTTATTGGCGACAATAACCTGTGGCCTGGACCCGATCACAGGATTGTACAAGATTAGTTCGCGGTTTGTTACCTTAAAATCCTCCACCGGATCTCGTCCCTCGCTACCCGCGGTATCCAGCACATGGATCAAGAGCCTGGTGCGTTCCACGTGACGCAAAAACTCATGTCCCAGGCCGGCTCCTGCGTGAGCGCCTTCTATAAGGCCCGGGATGTCGGCCATAACAAAACTGCGCCCGTCATCGACCCGTATCACACCCAGGTTGGGCGTAACAGTGGTAAAGGGGTAGTTGGCTATCTTCGGTTTAGCCGCGGATACCTGCGAAATCAAAGTTGATTTACCCGCGTTGGGGAAGCCCACCAAACCAACATCCGCCAGAAGCTTGAGTTCCAGACTGAGCCAGCGTTCCTCACCCGGCTCGCCTTTTTCCGCCAGTTTGGGAGCCTTGTTGTTGGGAGTGGCGAAGTGGGCGTTGCCCCTGCCACCGCGACCGCCGCGGGCTACTACCACCTGCTGGCCATTTCTGACCAGGTCCGAGATCAATTCGCCCGTGTCATCATCCCTGATTACCGTTCCGACCGGCAACCTGACCACCAGGTCGTCAGCAGAAAGCCCGTACCTGTTTTTGCCTTCGCCGTGCTTGCCCCGTTGTGCCTTATAGTGGCGCTTGTAACGGAAGTCCACCAGAGTGCGCAGTCCTTCATCGGCCTGGAACACAATATCCCCGCCCCGGCCCCCGTCACCGCCCCACGGGCCGCCTTCCGGTACGTATTTTTCCCGCCGCATGGCGACACAGCCGTTTCCCCCGTCGCCGCCCTTGACAAAAATCCTTGCTTTATCAAAAAACATGTATATCACCCGTTCATATTTTAACCAATTTTATTAAGCCCTTGACGGGGCAATGTAAAAAAGATCTCAATGCCGTTATTGGCCACGGCCAGATTCAATCTCCCCCCATACGGGCTGAGAAGTGCCCCGGCCGGTATAAGCGCGCTCTCGAAACGGCTGAGATCAGCCAAAAGGGGTTCCGGGAAAAGCAACCGGCAAGTGTACTTCCTCTCACTTTCACCAAGGACCACTTCGATGCGCCTATCCACAATTTCAGGCGCCGACATCGTCTCAAAAGCGCTCCTGAGGCAGAGTTCCAGCACCTCCCCTACCACCGGTCCCGGGACTGCGCTCTCCGACAGGTCAGAAGTTATATTGAGCACAAGCTCTATCTGGTACATGGCGGCATCGTTGATGGCAATTATCAGGGCAGCGGTCAGCTCCGGTATGGCCACCCTGGCCGTCTTACTGTACTGGGCTATCTCTATGCAAACCTGATTCAGGTAGTCCATAACCCGGTCTACCTTATTCATCTGCAACAGCCCGGAAATAACTTGAAGATGATTTAAAAAATCATGCCTTTGCACCTGAATAGCGTCTAAGAGCTTTTCCAGATTCAAATCGTAGCCTCCTTAAATGTTTCCCAAAGCACTTTTTTGACGATTGCCAAATGGTGACATATACATTCTACGAAACATTCTTTAAACCCTTCAAAAAAATAAGCGGTCCGCTGGAGGACCGCTGTTCTTCAATGCATTTTATACAATTTCCTCGACCTTATTAATACTGACAACCTTTTTATCACGGCCTTTTCTTTCAAAACTAACCACACCGTCTACCTTTGCAAACAGGGTGTCATCCCCACCTTTGCCAACGTTTAAGCCCGGGTGTATTCTGGTGCCGCGCTGGCGGACTAAAATATTGCCGGCCAAAACAAACTGGCCGTCTGCCCGCTTCACGCCGAGCATTTTAGGCTGGGAGTCACGTCCGTTCCGGGAACTACCTACACCTTTCTTATGTGCCAATGCAATTCACCTCTCTTTTCAAATACTTTAAATTCTATCGAAAGGCCAATCAAGCTTCAATTTTTTCAACAGTCACCTGGGTGAACGCCTGGCGATGGCCCTGTTTGCGACGGTAATTCTTCTTAGCCTTATACTTGAAGACTATAATTTTCTTACCCCTGCCGTGGCGAACCACTTTTAAAACTACCCTGGCTCCATCCACCAGCGGAGAACCGATTTTCACGCTATCCCCGTCGACCAGCGCCAGAACACGGTCTATTTCAACCGTTTCATCCGGTTGGGCGGGCAGCTTCTCAATATAGAGGGTGTCACCCTCGCTCACCCGGTACTGCTTGCCGCCTGTTTCGATAATCGCGTACATTAAACTAAAAACCCCCTTATATTTCGGGACTCGCCGGGGATGGTAGGGACTCAAACCAGCAGGCCCATTTTAAACCTGTCCCGTGCGGTTACCGCATAGTAAAAACGCCTACAATTTAATATTTTAACACACCGGGAGGTTTTGTCAAGTTCAATCAGATTTTGACCGGGCGCGCCTTAGCATAGGTCCGGTAAACCTTGCTGACTTCAACAGGTATGGTCTCACCAACCAGGGTCCCGGCGCCCTCGATGTCCAGGATAAAACCGTTAACCCTGGCAATACCGTCGTTGGTATTGGAAACATGAGGTTCTTCCACCTTGACTTCCAGTACTTCACCGGGCTTAACCGGGAAGTTGTGCGCCTGGATGCCCTCGTTGTCCTGCAGCGGACGGATAGCCACCGACTCGATATGCTGGTTGGTCGAACCCCGGATATAGAGGTTTTTGCCGGTCTTGCTTTCCAGGTCGCGCAAATTGGCTCCACCGCTGCCAATCAGCCGCGCCGCAACCACGGGGTTGGCCTCCACCAGGATGGTCTGGGCCGTGGTCTGGCGGGCCATATTGTAAATTTGGTTCTTGTAGTGGATCCCCAGGGTCTCCTCGGAAAGCACCCTTCCTCTGCCATCGCAATAAGGACAGTGCTTCTGTAAAACTTCCGACAGGCTGGGACGAACCTTCTTACGGGTCATTTCCACCAGCCCCAGTTGGGTAATGCCCAAAATATTGGTTTTAGTTTTATCACGTTTAATCTCTGCTTCAAGCGCCTGCAGCACCTCCTGCTGGTGACTTTCCTCGGTCATGTCAATAAAGTCGACAATAACAATGCCACCAATGTTGCGAAGGCGCAGCTGCCTGCTGATTTCACGGGCGGCTTCCAGATTGGTCTTCACTACCGTGTCTTCAAGGTTGGTGGTACCCACATACTTCCCGGTGTTGACGTCAATGGCGGTCAGCGCCTCGGACTGGTCTATCACCAGGTACCCACCGCTTTTAAGCCAGACCTTACGCTTTAACGCCTTCTCTATTTCCTGCTCAATACCATATTCCTCAAAAATATTTTCCCGCTCGTCAAGAAAAACTTTCAGCTTCAGGCGGGGACCCGTGATGTCCAAAAGGTCCAGCACTTTTTCATACTCGTAGCGGGAGTCCAGGGTAAGGCGATCGACGTCCTCGGTAAAAATGTCTCTAAGAATCCGCTGAACCAATTCCAGGTCGCGGTGGACCAGGTTTGGTACGGGTCCGTACGCAGCCCTGCTGAGAATTTTGCGCCACAGTTTGGTCAGCAGATTAATGTCCTGGCGCAGTTCTTCCTCCTCCACCCCTTCCGCCACAGTACGGACGATTAAGCCCATACCTTCCGGCTTAACCCTGGCGGCAAGATCCTTCAGCCTATCACGCTCCCTGTCGGACTCGATCCGGCGTGAAATACCGATGTAATCCACTGTAGGCATCAGCACCAGGTAACGTCCAGGCAGGGTAATATGGATAGTCACACGTGGTCCCTTGGTACCGATTGGCTCCTTGACAATCTGTACCAGAGTTTCCTGCCCCTGCTTTAAAATATCGCATATGTTGGCGCTCCCAAGAGCCGAACCGCTCATCCCGTTGGTTTCCGGCGTGCGTGCGGGCAGGGCGTCCTCAACGTATAAAAAGGCATTTTTTTCCAATCCTATATTAACAAAGGCCGCCTGCATGCCGGGCAGCACATTCTCCACCCGGCCTTTAAAGATATTGCCTACCAGGCGCTGGTTAATCGCCCTTTCAATATATACTTCAACAGGGACTCGATCTTCCAGTACGGCGACCCTGGTTTCCTCTTCGGCAACATTAACGACAATTTCCCTAAACATAAAAATCCTTTCTCCTCTATAAATACATCAAGATACTTCTAAAACACCCGATAGGTTATATTTTTATTTATTAGGTACAGCACCTTACCACAGCGTTTTATTATCTTTGTCTACCGCGCTAAAGAGGCTGGTCCTGTACAGCACATATTTTCCCTCTATTGGTAGTTCGCTGCTTGTTGAAAAAGCCTCCACCACCTCCTCAAACCTAATATTATCACGGCTTCCGGTTTTTAACTCGGTTTCAATTATTATTATATCATTATCCAACCTGCCCGACATGGCAAAAATGCCTGGCCTGATATCGTAAACTCTATTTTCCCCCGCCTTGTTTTTTCTCTGGACCAGTATCTCGGATCGGCCAAGAAAGGCTTCTATAGCCCGGTCCAAAGCACCTTGGCTAACCGCGCTATTGAGCCTGGCCTCGCCTCGGTAGGTAGCACGCTCAACCATAGACATCAGGGCGGGCGCCCGCTCCCCAATCCTTCTCACCTCAACCAGGCGCAAGCCTTCCGGCAGTGTCCCGGACAAGTCTCTCTGGATGGAGGACACAGGTACCTCCCTGACCAGCTCCAGGTCCGCATACTCTGCTTCCCCCGCCGTTCCCACCGCCAGAGGGGCCGCGAAGGCTATTTTGGGATGGGGGTTGAAGCCGCTGGTAAAGGCTATGGGCAACCCGGCCCTCCTTGCCGCCCGCTCAAAAGTCCTCAACAAATCCAGGTGGGAGATATAGCGGGCAGGCCCTTCCTTGGCATACATCATACGGTACACAGGCATATTTATAACCCCCCCGCCAAACTGGGTTTGGCCTCCAGATCTGGACACAGCCCGCAGCCTGGACAGTCTCCTGTCCGGCAGTCTACAGTGGTCATACCCGACAGGGCCCGGCGATGCTCTTCCGCCAGGTAGCGCCTGGAAACACCGCTGTTGATATGGTCCCAGGGCAGAGGGTCTTCATAATCATAGCGGCGGCCTGCGTACCAGGCCGGCTCAAGGCCGGACATGCGGAAGGCTTCCAGCCAGCGTTCCAAATTGAAATACTCCGACCACCCGTCAAACTTGCAGCCCAACTCCAGGGCATGGATTAAAACTGTTTCCAGCCGGCGATCCCCCCTGGCAAAAACCGCCTCCATGAAGCTTAGCCCGGCGTCATGGTAGTTGAAGACAAGGCCGCGCTCCTTCAAGCGGACGGCCAGATAATCCTGTTTCCTTTTAAGCTCGGCAAGGGTATCCTGGGGCTCCCACTGGAAAGCCGTGTGCGCCTTGGGGACAAAAGATGAAACGCTTACCGTAACCCTCAGCTTGTTGCGCGGTACACGCGCTTTGCGGCCAAGGTCAAGCACTTCTTTGGCCAGCCGGACAATGCCGTCCAAGTCCTCGTCTGTTTCCGTAGGCAGGCCGATCATAAAATATAGTTTGATCGCGCGCCAGCCTTCCCTGAAAGCCGCGGCGGTGGTTTCAAGCAGGTCTTCTTCGGTAACACCTTTATTGATGACGTCCCGCAGCCGCTGGGTACCGGCCTCGGGGGCAAAGGTCAGCGAGGAGCGCCGCACCCGCTGCACCTCCTTGGCCAGTTCCACCGAAAAGTTATCCACCCGCAGGGAAGGAAGCGATACCCCCACCCCACGTTGGGCGTGTTGATCAAGAAGGGATTTAATAACCTTGCTGACCGGTGTATAGTCGCTGGTGCTGAGAGAGGTCAGAGAAATCTCGTCGTACCCGGTGCTCTCCACCAGTGCGGCGGCCTGTTCCAACACGGTCGAAGGCTTTTTTTCACGCACCGGGCGGTTGAGCATGCCGGCCTGGCAAAAACGGCATCCTCTGGTGCAGCCCCGCAGCACCTCCAGCATAATCCGGTCATGCACCACCTCGGTGGAAGGGACCAGCGGCCGCCTGGGAAAAGGCGCCTGATCAAAATCCCGCACTATTCTTTTGGTAACCCTGGCAGGCACACCTTCCTGTACCGGTTTCACCTTTGACACAGCTCCATCTGTCCGGCATTCGACCCGGTACAGCCCCGGCGCATACACACCCGGAAGCCTTGACGCCTCAAGCAAAAAGTCCTGGCGTGGAAGAACCCTTTGCTTTCCCTTTCGAACACTGTCCAGCAATTCACTGATTAACTCCTCCCCCTCGCCTATGGCGAAGAGGTCGATAAAAGCAGCCATTGGCTCCGGGTTGAAGGCACAAGGCCCCCCGGCTATCACCAAAGGGCATTTTTCGTCCCGCTCCGTGGATTTCAGGGGAATACCCGACAGCTCCAGCATATTAAGCACATTGGTAAAGGACATCTCGTACTGCAGGGTAAATGCCACCACATCGAAGTCCCCCACCGGCCGGCGGGATTCCAGGCTGAATAAGGGGAGATTGTACTCCCGCATTTTTTCTTC
This sequence comes from Pelotomaculum sp. FP, assembly GCF_004369245.1. NCBI lineage: Bacteria > Bacillati > Bacillota > Clostridia > Eubacteriales > Desulfotomaculaceae > Pelotomaculum > Pelotomaculum sp. FP. The sequence goes on from NZ_QFGB01000011.1 coordinate 30,361, forward strand.
CATATCAGGCCAGGGCGCAAAGACTCTTTCCATTAAGGTATCCACGCGCCGGTTTACAATCTCATAAAAAATTTGAAGCCCCAGGTAGGACATACCCACCTCATAGACATCGGGAAAAGCAAAAGCCACCCTTAAGTCCACATCGCTCCACTCCTTGTGGACTGCGTTCCATTCCCCCCCGGCGTAACGGGCGGGTTTTTTTACCAGGGGCAGTATCTGATCAAGCACATCCATATATTCTATATCTCCTAAACTCTCCGTCACTCCTTTTTCGAGCGGGTCAAACAATACTCTACCAATAGTATAACCCAAAAAAGCCGGAAGAATATTCCGGTACAGGTTATTCTACAACCAGTCAATAAAAACCTGCATCCAAAATAAGAGGCAGGTCTGGCGTTAGAAGTAAGGGGACAGCTATCATGCTACCTGAGAACAAACCACAACCTAACAGTCGTAGGGCGTAGATTATACTGCTTTTCTATTGGGTCTTTTAAACCCGGAGAATATTATCATACCCACGTCCCACGACAATTTTTACGCCTTACGCCCTACGACCAAAATCTAACCTGCTTTTAACACGGTACAATGAATGGCATTCACCAACTTTATGTAAATAAAACCACAATTACTATTTGAGTAGTCTGCCGACAGGGCTATCTATGCCGTCTTTAAGCAGGGCGTCAACAATCTGGGCCTCGCTGACCACACCGCGATACTGATACTCTTTATCCACAAGAAGGACCAGGTGAAAGCGCTTGGGGACGAACAACCGGATGATATCTCCCAATCGGACTGTATCAAACGAAACCAGCGGCTCGCCCGGCAACACGCCGGCCGAGGCCAGTTCCTTTTTTTTCTGGGCCAGGTGCCTGATAAAATGGTATGAAGCCAGGGACTTTTCATTTGTAGCGGCATAAAGGAGGAAAAGGCCGGTTACCATTATATCGAGCCCGGACATTCCCGCAGCCAGCCCCGCGGTTCCACCCAGCACGATGGCCGCGCCCCAGAACTGCCCCCACCTTGCGGCCCGGTAAGTCGCCTTTTTAAAGCCTATGCGCCTGGCCAGGTAAGCCCGGTAAACCCTCCCGCCGTCAAGGGGAAGCGCCGGAAGCAGGTTAAAGGCAGCCACCATCAGGTTGCACTGAAGGAAGAAAGGGCCGAGGTCGTTGTCCCACAACCCATTGTTTTTCAGTGCGGTGCCCAGTCCAAACAGCAGCAGGTTGGTGGCAGGGCCGACAGCAGCCACGTATACTTCTCTGGAAGGATCGAACACTACCTCACCGCCGATGCGGCTTACACCGCCGAAGGGCAATAGTTCAACATCGGAAACATTGACTCCAAACCAACGGGCCGCCGCTATATGGGCCATTTCATGGAGCAGTACCACGGCAAAGGCAATCAGCCCCTTACCCAGCACCCCGGCTATAAAAAACAGCCCCAGAAGGGCCAAAAAACCATTGTTGAGGTTGATATTCACGCCATTTATGCGGCCGACTTTCAAAGAAAATCCCCTTCCTCTTTACCTAAAACTGCAACCTGGTTAACGGATCAATGAGCTTATTGTTTTCCCTCATTTCAAAATGCAGTCCCCCTCCGGGGATATCACCGGCAGTTCCCACCTCACCTATGACCTGCCCGGCCTGGACAGACTGTCCTTCCTCCACCGTCAACCGCGCCAGTTCACCGTAGAAGGAAAAAGAACCCTGTGCGTGTTCGATCAAGATATACTTGCCTAATTCAGGGCTGTCTCCCAGCCGCTGTACCGTACCGTCCTGTACCGCTCTCACCGGGCTGCCCACCGGCGCGGCAATGTCAATCCCCGAGTGAAAACGCTCCATGTTGTCAATGGGATCCGTAACCATACCATAGCCACGCACCACCTGGCCGGAGACCGGAACCTGCAGGCTTTCCGGCGCAGCGGTCAGACCGTTTTTAGAAATAACAGGCTGGGGGTTGCTGAGCAAAGGCCAGTCAGTACTGGCTATTTCCAGACCAAACTGGACCACCCTGTCAAATACAGGCTGGTAATTCCATTCTGTGGTCAGGACACCCTTGAGGGTTTCCCTGGCTTCAACACCCCAGGGGTTGGCGGTTTCTTTGAGAGCAAGGAAAACTACCAGGATTAGCAGCGCCGCAAAAATCCTGAACAGGCTATGGCTTTTATAGATCACACGCTTTGGCTTCTTCCAGTGAGGAGGCCGGTAGGCGGACATAAGGTCCTCCGGCTTGAATGCTCCGCTTGGCTTAATACCTGTACCTTTCAAAGTATATCCCCCCGTGAAGGCTTGTCTGATAAAGTATATTTCCTTATATAGGAAATATGACAGTCCTTCTCATAAAAATAGAGCCCGAAGGCTCAGAAGATAGCGCACAAAAATTAATATATTATTATACACCTACCGCAACGAACCGGCAGTGCATGAAAACCATCGATTGGTCGCGATAGACCGATCGTTTCAGGGAGTTGCCGGCGCCGTTAGCACGGCGCCACGATCATGAAAACATGGCGATGCAAGTACGGTTTCAGTCCTGCCAGCGCCGCACTTGCGGCAACTTAATGTTACATTTGTGCAAATAAATTTGCACTTTTTTTGGAATTCGCACTGTGAGCTGAACAGCTGTACGGCTATCTTTAGAGAAAAGGAAGCAAAAGAACCGTCCCCCTGCTTCCGTTAAAATACAATCTTTTGCCTTCGCATGTTGATATTGAGAAGAATACCGAGAGCCGCCAGGTTGGTAATCATATTGCTTCCACCGTAGCTGAACATCGGTAATGGGATACCGGTTACCGGCATAATCCCAGCAGTCATACCCACGTTAACCAGGACGTGAAAAGTTAGCATGGATACCACGCCGGCCGCCAGCAGGAAGCCGAAATTATCCTTGGCGTTGATGGCGATGAAGATACACCGGTAGATCAACACAAAGAACAAAAAGAGGAGAAATACCGACCCAGCAAAACCCAGTTCTTCCCCCACCACTGAAAAAATAAAGTCCGTTTCCTGAATCGGTAGAAAGTTCCCGTGTGTCTGGCTGCCGTTAAACAGGCCGCGCCCGAACAATCCGCCCTGGCCGATGGCAATTTGGGACTGAATGATATGGTAGCCGTCTCCGTGCCAGTCCTGCCAGGGATTGATAAAAATGATCAGTCGTTTTAACTGGTATTCCTTTAAAGGTATCCAGAGATTAAAACCATTGTGGGCCTCCAGCCAAAAATGAGCCCCGATCCACAGGATAGCCAGGGTCAAACCACCCAGGAGCAAACCGATTAACAGTGAAGGCCGCGCTCCCGCTGCAAAAAGCATCCCGAACATGATGGCCATAAACACCAGGGAAGTACCCAAATCCGGCTGTTTCAAAATAAACAGCAGAGGCACGCCGATAAAGGCAAAGCAGGGCAAAAGGTCCCTGAAGCTGTTTAACCTGCCCTGTCGCGAATTCAAAAAGGCAGCAAAACAGATGATAATGATGAGCTTTGAAAATTCCGAAGGTTGAAAGCGAAAAGGGCCGATTTCTATCCAGCGCTGTGCCCCCAGGGCCGAATCACCAAAAAAGAGCACCGCACCCAGCATGATCAGGTTGAGGATATAAAGGGTTTTGGTGTGCTTGGCCAGATCCTCGTAATGGATGTACAGCGCCATCCCCATGGCCACAAAACCAAGGACGATGTTTATCAATTGTCTTCTGACAGATGCGAATGCATCGCCGCTATTGTTCACACCATCAACCACCGGCAGGACTTCGGTTGGTTTGGTGGCGCTATAAATAATCACCAGGCTGAAAAGGATGATCGTGGTGACCGTCAATAACAGGGTATAGTCTACTTTTTTTAGCAGTCTGCTTTGGGTAAACATAGTCAGCACGCTTTCTAATAATTTTAAACATACTACACTATATTATATTACACTGTTTTACACAAAAAAAGCCCGCTATATGCATAACGGACTGGTATTAATTCACTACCGAAAACTAATAGGCTGTACCAGTTCTCTTCATGCCCACCACAGGAATATTGGCCACCAGCGCCACTGTATTGCCGCTGGAGTCCAGGCTGACCTCCAGACCGTTTTCATCGATGTCCATGTAGTTGGAGATAACCTGGATCAACTCGGACCTTAAAGTCTCAAGCAACTGGGGTGATATGCTGCTCCGGTCGTGTACCAGAACCAGGCGCAGCCTCTCCTTGGCCACGTGCTTGCTTCCGCTATCCCTACTAAAGACCCTTTTCAGTAAATCCAGCACTTAAAGCGCCCCCTTCCTGCTACTTCAGGCCAATTATTTTCTTCAATTTTTTAAAGAAGCCGCTTTCTTCATCCAGGTTCATCATCGGCACTTCATCGCCTGCAACACGGCGGACTATATTCTGGTAGGCCTGTCCCGCCCGCGTGTTTTGATCGGTAACCACAGGCTCGCCACGGTTGGTGGTTATGACGATCATCTCGTCTTCCGGAATGACCCCCAAAAGGTCCACGGCAAGAATATCAATGATGTCTTCAATGCCCATCATGTCTCCCTGCCTGACCATTTTAGGCCGGATCCGGTTGATGATTAACTTCGGCTCGCGCAAATCGGCAGCTTCCAAAAGGCCGATAATGCGGTCGGCGTCCCGCACCGCCGATACCTCGGGGGTGGTCACCACCACGGCCTTGTCCGCCCCGGCTATGGCATTGCGAAAACCCTGCTCTATTCCCGCCGGGCAGTCGATGATGATAAAATCAAAATCGCTTTTTAAGTCCTCGCAGAGCTGACGCATCTGGTCAGGGCTAACCGCAGTCTTATCTTTGGTTTGGGCCGCCGGCAGAAGGTGCAGCCCTTCCAGGCGCTTGTCTTTGATCAGGGCCTGCTTAAGGCGGCAACTGCCGCTGGTGACATCCACAATATCATATACGATTCTATTCTCCAGTCCCAGGACCACATCCAGGTTTCTCAGGCCGATGTCGGTATCGACCAGCGCCACCTTATAACCCAAAGCTGCCAGGCCTGTGCCGATATTGGCCGTGGTGGTGGTTTTGCCCACTCCGCCCTTACCGGAAGTAATAACGATTACTTCACCCATTCGTAAAGCTCCTCCTCTATTAAGTGGTGACACGCCGTTATCAAAAATACGGCTCCCTTAGACGACTGATCATTTAAGACGCGTGGACCCTTAGATAGCCTTCCCCTGACGCTCTCCGCCGGTCTGAAAAGCTTCAATGGTGACAACCCCATCCTTGATCCGGGCTATCTCCGGCAAATCCATATCCACCGTTTCGTTATCCGGCGGGCGGGTAATGTGATTGGCAATTCTCAATTGCGTCGGATTCAGACGGAAGGCCATCACTACTGCTGTTTCGTCGCCGTTGGCCCCGGCATGCACCACACCCCTCAGGGCGCCCATAACGATTATATTGCCGGTTGCCGCCACTTCGGCACCCGGATTGACATCCCCAAGGATAACCACATTGCCGCTGTAACGGACACTCTGGCCGGAACGCAGGGTGCGCTGGACCAAAATTGTATTTTCGTCAACCAGGTTATCATCGGCCTGGCTGCTCTGACCAAAACCCGAAAGGATATCTCCCTGGGCGCTCCCTCTTAAATAGGCCACAGTTATCTCCTCCATAAACAGCAACTATCAGTTTATTCTACGGGAGGCAACCAAATCCTTCTAAGGAAAGAAAAACGTTTTGTGACAATTTCCCACCATTAATGAGGATAAAACGGGTCAGATTTCATTATTCGGGACTATTTATCGTTTTCTGTCCGGGTATGGGCAAACCCAAGTAGGCCGCCAGCATCGCCTCGGCCACCGGCCCGCCAATGGTCCCGCCGTGACCTGCGTGTTCCATCACCACCGCTACGGCAATTTCCGGTTTCTCATAGGGGGCAAAGGCCACAAACAGGCCGTGGGAGTCACGATTGTAAACCTCAGCGGTACCGGTTTTGGCGGCAACAGGGGGAAACCCGTTGAAGAACCCGTACGCAGTCCCGTCAGGCGGCAAGGTCACCTCAAGCATGCCCTGCCTGGCCGCGGCCATAGCTTCCGGGGAGACGCTCACATGTCCCAGCTCAACCGGATTGTTTTCCTGGATAAGCCGGCCGTCCGGGCTGACTACCCTCTGCACCAGGTACGGTTTATAGCGGGTGCCTCCGTTGGCCAGGGTTGCGATATAATTGGCCAGTTCCAATGGTGTGTAGCGGTTGTCGCCCTGCCCGATGGAGGAAATGATGGTGTCATAGTCATGCCAGTCCAATTCCCATTCGACCGCCCGTAATTCAGCCGACCGTTTGCTCATAAGCGTCTTGCGCTGGGCCTCGTCCGTGGTTTTTTCCAGCAGGTCATTATATCGCTGTTGAATTTCTCTAACCTTTTTTGTATCATCCGCGCTTAGATAGGGAATCCATTGCTCGGTCTTGGTGACCGGACCAGGCACTACACCGCTTTCTTCCCCGGGCAGCTCGATCCCTGTCTTTTCACCCAGACCGAATTCCCTGGCCACACGGGCAATGTCATCGATGCCCATCCGCAGGCCCAATTGATAAAAATAGGTATCGCAGGAAACCTTGATCGCCCTGATCAGGTTTACCGTGCCGTGGCCATCCAGTTTCCAGTCATTAAAAGCACTGCCCCAGAAAAAGTAGCCGGGATCGGAGATGGTTGACTCAAGGGTGGTATTTCCGGTATCCAAGCCGGCCATGGCCACCACCATCTTAAAGGTTGAACCCGGCGGGTAGGCCAGCAGCGCCCGGTTTAACATGGGCTTCCAGGGCGAGTTGAAGATTTCGTCGGATTCTTGTTGGGTTAACAACCCGGACAATTTGACCGGATCGTAGCTTGGGTAGCTGGCCATCGCCAGCACCGCACCGCTGTTTACGTCCAGGGCCACCGCCGCCCCGGCGCGCGCTTCGCCATAGCCCTGGCTGACAGCCAGCTGGGAGCTCCTGTCCAGGGCTTCTTCCGCTGCCTTTTGCACCCGCTGGTCGATGGTAAGGACCAGGTTGTTGCCCGGCACCGGTTCCTTAACCCCCAGGTCCCTTACCGGCCGGGCCTTTGCATCAACCTCGACCTGCCTGCCCCCGTCCTGTCCGCGCAGGTACTTTTCGTAGGTATATTCCAGGCCGGACTGACCGAAGGGATCCCCCATCTTGTAGCCTTCGCTCTGGTGCGCCGCCAACTGTTCCGGGTTGATCTGCCGCACATAACCCATCACATGGGCCAGGATGCTGCCGCTGGGGTATTGCCGCTGGGGCTCTATATCAATTACGACCCCGGGGAGTTCCAGCCGCTGCTCTTCAATTCTGGTTACAATTTCCGGGGATACCCTGGTTGCAATCTTTACCGGCTCATAGAGCTGCTTTTGATCTGCAATCTTTTCTTCAATTTCCACAGGGTTTATACCCATTATGGAGGCCAGCCTGGATACGACATCATCGACGCTCTCACCGGCAAGGTTAACCAGGGAAACTGTATAGACAGGTTCATTGCCCACCAGTTTCACCCCATAGCGATCGAACACCTCTCCCCTGGGGGCTGTTATATTGGTCAGTCTCATCCGGTTTTCCCTGGCCAGGGTTGAAAATTTATCGTTTTGGAGCAGCTGCATGTAAAACAATCTAACTGTAAGCAGGCCGAAAATAGCACAGACAATCACCAGGAAGACCTGCATTTTTCTCTCCATCAATTTTCTTTCCATAATAATGTCCCTCCTTTCCGGATAAGAGGTGATATCAAGTAAAAGTGAGGAAGATCAAACTTAAGAGGCGGATTGCTAAGCTAGTGCCAGCGCCTCTGTCGCGACGCCACGGAGGCATAAAATGCGCGCCTGCATTTTTATGGTACTCCTTATGGGTACGAAGGCCGTTAAAAATCTTTGCCGCGCACCTGTAAATAACGAAATATGCGACCAAATATGAAAGGAGCCAAAAGTGAAGTATAAACCGCGGTCGGCAGCGCCAACCTCAGCAAAGCATAGTATGGGGACACGTGCAAGTCCAGGTAAAAAAGCAAAAGGTAGTTCACCAGCAGGCCGGCGCCGGCAGAAAAAAAGGTTACACCAGTGGCAACCATTATATTCTCTTTGTAAAGTCGTTCTCCGGCCACCCCGGCCAGGTAACCCGCGGCCATCTTGGATATAGCGTTAAGACCGATGTACTCCCCTAAAAAGAGGTCCTCAACTATGCCACTGATATAACCCAAAAAAGCCCCCTCCCTGGGACCCAAGAGGAAGCCGTTGAGTACTACAATAAGCATGACCAGGTCGGGTTTTACCCCCGCCACAGACACAACTTCCAGCACCGAAGTCTGCAGGAGCAATGTTGCCAGCAACAAGATCAGCAAAAAAGGAAGCGGCATTTCCTAACCTCCTCCCGCCGGGGGAGTATCGGCCTCGGGGTATACCTTGGTAACGATTAACACCTCTTCCAGCTGGTTCACGCCGGCAAAGAGTCGGATATCCGCACTTTTAAACAGGCCTGCCGACTCTATACTGACACTGGCAATCTGACCGATGGGTATACCTTTGGGGAAAATACTGCCAAGTCCGGATGTCACCACAACCTGCCCCTCTTCAACCTGCGCGTCATTGGGTATATGTATGATGCGGGCCGTTCCGGAACTGCCGACAGTGCCTTCAACAATGCCGGGGGTACGGGTTTCCTGTATAAGTGAACCCACTCCGCTGCGCGGGTCAGTTATTAGTAAAACCTCACAATTTGCGTTGGTAACCGTTATAACCCTGCCCACCAACCCCTGCGGGGTCAGGACAGTCATGTTTTCACGCACGCCATCACGGCTGCCCCGGTTCAACGTTACGGTAGCAAACCAGTTACCCGGGTCTCTGGCAATTACCGAAGCAGCCAGCAGGTCGTACTGTTGGACCATCACCTGCTTATAGTTTAGCAGGTCGGTCAGCCTCTGGTTTTCAGCCTTATATTCATTCAACTGGATAATCTCGCTCTGCAGGCGTTCTACCTCCTGCTCCAGGGCTTGGCTGCGCTCGGCGGCCCCGTACAAAGAAACAGGCAGGGAAACAACTTGACGGGCCTGCCTGCTGAGCCAGGTTAAGCCGGACTGTGCCGGCGCGAGAACATCCCTGAATTTAGAACCCAGAGGTGTGAGCCGGGCCGGCTCAGGGATGGTAACATGTATGGCCGCCAGAGTGACCGCCACCAGGATAACAAGGAAAAACAGCCTCTTGGCAGTAACCCAACCCACCCCATTGCTCACTCCCAACAATACTTAATGATTTGTAACAAACAAGCAAATCTCTGTGCGAATGAATTCGTACCCACATTTTTTTGGATATTGCTTAGTATGCCGGGCACTATCTCTCGTGCCACAAGCAGTACCAGCAGTTATCTTAATCTTTGACCCTAAAGGAATACAGCATATACCGACGTCAGACATCTGATGACCGACGACCGCTACGCCAGCTTTTTAGGCTGGATCAACACTTTGCGCAGGACGTCAATGTTTTCCAGGACTCGCCCGGCCCCGTAAGCCACGGCCAGGAGAGGTTCGTCCGCCAGATGTACCGGCATGCCGGTCTGCTCACTGACCAGGTGATCCAGTCCCCTTAAGAGCGAGCCGCCACCGGCCATAACGATGCCGCGATCCATAATGTCGGCGGCCAGTTCCGGGGGGGTCTGCTCAAGAGTTGCCTTGATCGACTCGATGATACTGGACACAGGCTCGGAGAGAGCCTTATAGATTTCCTCAGAAGTTATTGAGACTGTTTTGGGTAGGCCGGTAACCAGGTCCCGGCCCCTAACTTCTTCTGTTTCAACGGTTTGAATTGGGTAAGCCGTGCCGATTTGCATTTTTATCTGTTCTGCCGTGCGCTCACCGATCATCAGGTTGTAGGTTCTCTTGACATGATTGATAATGGCTTCATCCATTTCATCGCTGGCAATGCGTATGCTTCGACTGGTTACGATGCCGCCAAGAGAAATAACAGCTACCTCTGTAGTACCCCCGCCGATATCTACAATCATGTTGCCGGTGGGCTCGTGCACGGGCAGTCCCGAGCCTATGGCGGCGGCCATCGGTTCCTCTATCAGGTAAGCCTCCCTGGCGCCGGCCTGTAAAGCCGCCTCGCGCACCGCCCTTTCCTCTACGGCGGTTACACCGGAGGGAACCCCTACAACCACTCGCGGCCGGACCAGGAAAGTGCGGCTACGCAGTGATTTGTTAATGAAATACTTGATCATGCTCTGGGTAACATCAAAATCAGCAATGACACCATCCCTGAGCGGTCTGATAGCAATGATGTTGCCTGGGGTACGGCCAATCATCCGTTTTGCCTCTTCACCTACGGCCAATACCTGGCCGCTGTCCTTTTGGATGGCTACCACCGACGGCTCTCTGATTACAATTCCTCTTCCCTTGACATACACCAGGGAATTAGCGGTACCTAAATCCATCCCCATATCTTTTGAAAACAGACCGACGCGCATGTTCCGGCCCCTCTCTGAAATATTACTCTATTAGCCCCTTGGCCTTGAAACTGGTAAACCTATTATCTCCAATAATAATGTGGTCTAGGACATCTATGCCGACAATCTTTCCCGCCTCCCTGAGCCTGCCGGTAATATCCAAATCCTCCCGGCTGGGCGCAGGGTCGCCGCTAGGGTGATTGTGCACCAAAATGATAGATGCGGCGCTTCTCTTGATCGCGTTGCGAAATAGCTCCCTGGGGTGAACGGTGGAACAGTTAAGTGTACCAACTGAAACTTTGTCCACACCGATGACCTGATTTCTGGTGTTGAGCAGCAGAGCTCTAAAATGCTCCCGGTCAAGACGGCGCATTTCCTCCATAACCAGCCCGGCTGCGTCATCCGGCGAGGTAATCACCGGGCGCGGCTGGTCTGTGAACTGAGACAGCCTCCTCGCCAGTTCCAAAGAAGCCTTAATCGTGCAGGCTTTGGCAAGACCGACTCCCTTAACCCCACTTAACTCTTCTACCGTAGCGTCCCCCAGCAAACGGAGGCTGTGAAAGCGGGATATAACCAGGGAAGCCAGTTCCAGAGCGGTGGCTTCGCGGGAACCAGTCGCCAGAAGGATGGCCAGCAACTCAATATCTGACAGGACCTCGACCCCTTCCTTCAACAGCCTCTCCCGGGGGCGGGTATCCTCGGGAAGCTCTTTCAGGGTAAGCCGGTATGTAACGGAAACCATAGGCAACCGCTCCCCATAACAATACGAAGGTACCTACAATTTTAGGTGGTATTAAAGAACTTCATAGCCTATCTGTTTCAGCATTTTTGCCAGCCTGGCCAGGGGCAAGCCAACCACGTTGGTATAGCATCCTTCCAGACGGTTGATAAAGAGAGCCGCCAAACCCTGAACACCATACGCTCCAGCTTTATCCAAAGGTTCACCGGTGGCTATGTAACGAGAGATTTCTTCTTCTGTCAGCGAATTAAAAAATACACGTGTCAGCTCATGCCCTACCAACGTTTCGCGTGAGGCGGCGTTCACCAGGGCAACTCCAGTATAGACCTCGTGTCCGCTTCCCTGCAGGAGACGTAACATAGCAACCGCTTCCTGCGGCCCGGAAGGTTTGCCGAGGATCCGGCCGCCCTGAACAACCACAGTGTCGGCGCCGATGACGATCCCGTTGATCAACCTGCCTGCAACAGCGTTCGCCTTTCTTAAAGCGAGCAGCTCGACCAGTTCGTACGGGGCCAAGCCGGGGGTGGGGGTTTCATCAACCTCACTGACCATGATGTTGAACTCCAGCCCGGCTTGCTTTAAAAGGTCCGCACGGCGGGGCGATGATGAAGCAAGTACAATTTTAGCGTCCATCTTACAATTTGCGGTAGACAATGTAGCCTAAGATCATCCCCAGGGCGGTCAGCGGCCCGAGAGCAAAAGTAAACCCAAAGGTCAGGTTGAAAAACTGCAGGTCCAGGGTAGAGGGCTTTAAACCTACCTGTGTGGTCGAATTCAGCCACGGGAGGGACGGCGCCAGAGCATTGCCAAGTGCCCCGCCACTCAACCCACCCACCAGCAGCAGCAGGACAAGAACCCAGACACTTCCCGTATTTTTTATGCTTCTAGCCATAAAAATACCCCCGGATCAAAAAAAAGAGCTCGAATAAGCACATACTTCTATAACAGTTTATCATTTCAAGTATTTAATGACAAGCTATGGTCGATATTTTAAAATCAGGTCAGCATACTCTCTATAAATTGGGTGACCGGCTTAAAAACCGCATCTATTCCTTTGGTGGGATTGGGCACAGGCAGCTTCAATGCCTGCCCGAAGCTGAGGACCATACCTATGAGCAACAGCACGCTGAAAGCAACCAGTTCCCGCCACATTTTCTTTTTCACCAGGCCAGGCGCTTCAAAAGCAATTATGGCAATAAATACCAGGACAAGTAAAACTATCATGTTAAAGCCTCCGTGTTTTCATGTGTTTTCACGCACCAAAAGCTTTCCGGCCGCCCCGATATAGCCGCTTTACCAGGTCTTAACGTCGTACCTGAGCAGGCTTGGTAATCAGACCGGTGCGGGGGATGTTGGCGTCAACCTCAAGATATACAGGCAGACCGGGGTAAACATTCATCCAATTCTCCTTTATTTCTTTCCAGATCCCCGGGTACTTTCGATGGACAGCCGACCCAAACCCGAATACATCGGTGTTGTACTCCTTTTGCGCTTTGCTCAAAGCAGCCTCCACCTCACCCTGGACAGCGGCAGCCAGTGATTGTTCAATGCTTGCGATAACCTCCGGCTTATCCAGTTCCTCCGGGCATTCGGCCTCCAGGATATTTGCCTGTACATTTACCTTTACAGTTACACTTAACTCACCTTCAGTAAGTTCCGGTTCAATTTTGGAGCCGTTACGTATAATTTCCAGGGAAAGACGCGGGCCTTCCCCGCTCCCGTTACCGCTGCCGCAGGGTACGGTAATCGCCCCGCCTTTAGCTTTACCCTTTACCCAGAGCAGTCCCCGGCTCTCCCTCTCGTCCAGCCAGCCGGCCATCTTGTTGCCTTTAAAAACCGCCGTGCCGCCTACTTTTATAACTGTGCCAATTGGTTTTGGGCGTCCTTCCTTGGAGGACCAACCTCCCGATATTTTATCCCGCACATCAACCTCATTAGGTTCCACTTGTATTCCGGCTGCGTAGGCAGCGCTGCCTTCAGTCTCCATTAATTCCAATAAGTCCCCCAGTTGAATCTCAGGGTAATAAGAACTCATTCTTTGGTGTCTGATTATACCTGCTATACGTTGCGATGGAGTGAGTGTTATTTGTCCCGGCATTTCCAAAATACTGCTTATGTCGCTCCTGGCAATCAGGATATAGTTATTGCGCCTTATCTGCGGGTTGCGTTCAAAAAAATCTATAATTTCTTCGATACCTCTGTTTTTGGCCAACTCTTCAGAAATCAGAAGGGTCATATTGTGGGCAAAGTAAAGTTCATAAGGCACTTCCAGAGACAGACGCCGGATGCAGTCAAAAATTGTGCTGCCTTCAGTACTTATGTTCCGGTAGCTGCCTATGGTTGGCTCCCCTGCAGCGCTTCCGCCCCTGCCGCCACCTGCCACGACCTTGGGATTGATCACCTGGACTGTAAGCCTTACCCTGCCGTCCGGCGCCTGGTCCATGGCAGTGGCAAGGACGATACCCAGCCGCTCAACTTCCTGTTGATCCCAGCATCCCTGAAGGCTTAAAGCCGTAACAACTATCAGCGCACATAAAATCAGGCATTTAAGCCCCTTGCCCACTTCCGCCGCCCCCTTTCGACCCGGCTCTGGAGACGGCAGGTGTCCTGACCTTGTCATGTTTGCCGGAGCCATTGGTACTGGCATTGGGACCGGCACTCTCATGGCCTGACGCAAAGGCCTTTTCATCGCCACTCCCTGTGGGAGGTTGCGGCTTTAAGTCTGGAGCAATCCGCCTTACATTCCTTTTTACAAGCTCCGACGGACGCTTATGCATAGCCCACCACGGCGCGCGGACCACGAAGTCTTTAAGATCGGAAATTTTCAAAGGGGTCAGGGGCGACAGGTAGGGCACACCGAAAGAACGCAAGCCGGCCAGGTGGATCAGCATCGCCAAAACTCCGGTCATCACCCCGAACAGACCCAGGGTAGCGGCCAGAAACATGAGTGGAAAGCGGATCAGCCGCAGCGCCAGGGCCAGGCTATAAGAAGGGCTCATAAATGACGCTATTCCCGTTACAGCGACTACAATCACCATCAATGGAGATACAATACCCGCCTGTACCGCCGCCTGGCCGATGACCAGCGCCCCGACGATACTGACTGCCTGGCCAACTGCCCGGGGCAGCCTCAATCCGGCCTCTCTTAATGCTTCAAAGGTAATTTCCATAATCAACGCCTCCACCAGGGCGGGGAAAGGCACCCCTTCCCTGGACGCGGCGATACTGATCAGTAGCTGGGTGGGAATCATCTCCTGGTGAAAGGTGGTTATGGCAATATAAAAAGATGGCAGGAGCAGGGCTACCGCCAAACCCAGCGACCGTATAAGCCTGATCATGGTAGCAAAGTGGTATCGTTCATAGTAATCCTCGGGATTCTGAACCAGGTCACTGAATGTGGCCGGCATAAAAAGCACCATCGGAGTGCCGTCGGTAAAGACACATACCCGCCCCTGCAGGAGAGCCGCCACCACCCGGTCCGGCCTTTCGGTATAAGCTATCTGCGGGAAGGGGGAGTAAGGATCGTCCTGGATTAACTCCTCGATATAGCCGCTTTCCAGAATCCCGTCGATATCGATCCGGTCGATCCGCTGCCTTACTTCCTTGAGAAGTCCGGGAGAGACCACTCCTTTCAGGTAGGCGACGGCAACGGAAGTGTGGGTCATGCGTCCCAGGTTAAGACCCTCGATGACAAGATTGGGTGTGCGCAGCCTGCGTCTGACCAGGGAGGTACTCACACTAATGATCTCGTTGAAGCTTTCCTTTGGCCCGCGGACCGTCCCTTCCACATCGGCTTTATCAACCGGGCGCTGAGGCCACTCTTTCAGGATAGTAATGACAGCCTCTTCACAGCCATCGATAAATAAAGCCGTACCCCCGTACAGTATTTCACTGACAACGTCTTGCATATTATAGACCTTGGAGCGGATTTCGGCGGCGACTAAAATTGATTTTCCAACTACATCTGTTAAATTATCGCCAGGACTGTCAATTCCAGCCACCCCCAGCAGCAGCGGTTTTAAAATATTTTCGCTGATCCGGGTCTCGTCGGTGAGGCTGTCAAGGTAAACCAGGCAGGCGTTCTCTTTTTTTCCCGCGCCCAGCCTGAACTCTCTGAACACGGCGTCTACATTCCGGCCCAAGATGGTATCCAGGTACTCCACGTTTTTTTTAAGGCTCCTGGAGATCTTTTCGTTTTTCAATTCTTCATCCTTAAACACTTTGCTATCTACAGACCCAGGCTCGCTTGTGCCAGGTTCCGGCTTTTTAGCCGCTTTTCTGATTAGACCGGAAAAAATATTTAACCTCAAAACGCATCCCCCGTTGGAATACCCAATAAGAAAAAGAAGTTTCATATACTCCTTCATTATTATGCTAATCACTATTATGGCTAATAAATCTTCAATTATTAGCAGTTACCGGAAATAACAAAAATATAGCGGTACGCAAGTTCATCACCACTTATTGCCTGCCAAAAGAATATATCCCTCCACGCAAGGGATACTATGGTAATGGCCATATCATTATGATTTACGGGAGCGAGAAGGTTTGCTTGAAAAGGGGAAAATCTCCAGTATTGCGCTGGTATTCTTGTTAATAGATCTCGTAGGAGCGACGGCGGTGGTGTTTTTACCAGCCTTAACGGCTAAATTTGCCGGGCGGGACGCCTGGCTGGTACCAGTTATCAGCACCATCCCGGGAATCGTCGTAATCATGCTCGTTACCGAATTGGGCCGCAGGTTTCCCGGTAAAACAATCATCGAATACCTGCAAATTATCCTGGGCAACTGGCCCGGAAAAGCCGTTGCTGTTCTTTATATATTCTTTTTCATCCATACCAACGGGGTAATCATCAGGCAATTTGGAGAACTGATTACAACCATGATGATGCCTCACACACCCATTGTAGTTCTTCACACAATATTTGTCCTTTTGGCTGCTTACGCGGTGCGTTCCGGTTTGGAAGTAATCGGCAGACTGTGGGAATTAACTTTTCCCTGGGTTTTCATATTGTACGTCATTTTGTTATTATTTAGCTTCCAAAAGGCGGAATTTCACCGCCTCCTGCCCGTGCTTGAAAACGGTTTCAAGCCTGTTCTTCAAGGCTCGATCACGCCTTCGGCGTGGCGGGGGGAGGTTATGATTCTGGCAATGTTCCTGCCATATCTGGCAGAGCCCTCGCAGGGGAGAAGGATGGGAATATGGTCGGTGATAATTATAGGGGCTATATTGATAGCTGACGCCGTTCTTAACACTGCTATCTTCGGCCCCTCCACCAGCCGGCAGGTTTTCCCCAGTTTTACAATAGTAAATGAAATGGTAATCGGCGGGTTTTTACGTGTCGACATTGCTATTGTTATTATTTGGCTGGTGACGATGCTGATCAAGATAGCCCTGTTTTATTACGCTGCGGTATTGGGTACCGCGCAGCTGCTTAACATGAAAGATTACAAGCCAATAACTCTACCTATAGGTGTAATCCTGACCGCCTTATCAATTTTATCTATAGAAAACTCAACAGGTATCCCCGCCTATGCGACAACCGGTTACCCGCCGTTCGCCTACCTGGTGGAATTGGTAATCCCGCTGGCTGTGCTGCTTATCGCCGCTGGCAGAGGTTTGAAACCAAAGTATTAAAACCAAAATCAGCCGACAAAGTCAGGCAGGTTTACCCGGCTTTTGAACGAATACGGACTTTGGATAGAGGAGTTAAAATAGATGCTTGAGAGGGGCAAAATATCCGGCATAGCGCTGGCACTTATTTTAATAAACCTGGTTGGCGCCACTGCTGTAGTGGCTCTCCCTGCCGTAACGGCCAGGTCCGCCCTGAGGGACGCCTGGCTTACGCCTGTCGTCTCCGCTGTTTCCGGAATCGTTGTAATCCTGCTGGTTACGGCGCTTGGCCGGAGGTTTCCCGGCAAGTCCTTGATTGAGTACACACAGGATATCCTGGGTAGTTGGCCCGGCAAAGCCGTAGGCGTTCTTTATCTGTTTTTCTTTTTTCAGAGCTCCGGGGTGATCATCAGGGAATTCGGTGAACTGCTCAGCGCAACAATTATGCCTCGTACGCCCGTTTTAATTTTCAACACAATAATCGTCCTGTTAGCGGCTTACTCTGTACGTTCCGGCCTGGAAGTGATCGGCAGGTTATCGGAATTGCTTTTACCCTGGGTGATTACCCTCTATACAGTGATAATCTTATTCGGCTTGCAGAAGGCGGATTATTCCCGCCTTCTGCCCGTGCTGGAAAACGGTTTTGCGCCGGTTTTATTGGCTTCGCTTACACCTTTGGGATGGATGGGCGAAATGTTGCTCCTGGGCATGATTCTGCCTTACCTGTCGAAACCCCACCAGGGGAGAAAAATAGGTATCTGGTCGGTGATAATTCTGGGTTTCTTACTGGTAATCGACGAAATCGCCAATATTACGGTATTTGGACGGGAGGTCACCCGGCTGAGATATCCAACTTTTATGATTCCAAGTGAAATTTTACTGGGCGGATTTTTACGAATTGACGCTTTATTTGTGATCCTTTGGACGGCAGGACTACTGACAAAGCTGGCAATATTTTATTACGTTTCAGTTTTGGGTACCGCCCAGCTATTGAACCTGAGGGATTACAAGCCCATAGTTTTGCCCATTGGTGTTATTCTAACCGCCTTCTCAATTTTGTCCTTTCAAAACGTCGTTGAAATTCCCACCCACATCACAAAGGGCTTCCCCCCATTCGCCTATCTTTTTGAATGGGCGCTCCCGCTGGCTTTGCTGCTCATCGCCATCATCAGGGGGGTTAAACCGAAGTATTAGATAAGCAGTTCCCTTGCCTCAGCCACCATGTAGAGCGAGCCGGTGACACACAGCAACTCCTCCGGACCCGCCAGGGAGAGCGCCTTGTCCAACGCATCACTTATGTCCTCTATCACATAGACCCCAGGAGTGTAGCGTTTAGCTTCCCGCGCCAGTTCCTGCCAGTTCCCCGCCCTGGGGCTGTTGGGTCTGGTCACTACCACGGCCCTGGCCAACGGTGCCAGCTCCGCGACCACCCTGGCCCGCTCCTTGTCTCCCAGCATGCCGATTAAGAGCACTATGCTCCTGCCGGGAAAGGTTTCTTCCAGCGCCAGGCGCAAGGATCTGGCGCCGGCAAAATTGTGAGCGCCATCTATGATCACCAGGGGTTCCCGGCGCATGATTTCCAGCCTGGCGGGCCAGCGAGCTGCCGCCAGTCCGGATCGTACCGCTGGCGGGCTGATTGACACACCCAGCTCCGTCAAAATTTCGGCGGCCGCCACAGCAGTGGCCGCGTTGACCTGCTGGTGCCTGCCGATCAGGTGGAGCGTAAGGTTTTCATAAACCCTTACGCGCCCCCGGATGGTAAATCTCTGCGCAACCGGAGAACGTGAGATATGCTCCCATGTAATATCCTGGCCCACCCTGATGAGAGGACAATTATTCTCACGGCTGACCTCCTCGATCACATCGAGCCCCTCTCCTTCAGCCGCCGTCACCACCGGAACCCCCGGCTTTATGATACCGGCTTTTACCCCGGCAATTTCCCTGATCGTATGGCCCAGGTAATCCATGTGGTCCATCGCCACATTGGTAATGATCGAAAGCAGGGGCATGGCTACATTAGTCGAATCGATAGCCCCCCCCAGCCCCACTTCGAGGACCAGATAATCGATCTTCTCCCGGTTAAAATAAAGGAAAGCCACGGCAGTAGCCACCTCGAACTCGGTCGGGTGTTCAAACCCTTCCGCCACCATGGCGTCCAGGTGCGGGCGGAGTTCACTAATCAGCGCGGCTATGCTTTCCTCCGGTATGTTGACCCCGTTGATACGAAACCTCTCCGTGTAAGAATGGAGGTGCGGTGAAGTAAAGGTCCCCACCCGGTAACCCGCTTCCTGCAGGATAGCGGCCAGCATCGCTGTGGTGGAGCCTTTGCCGTTGGTTCCCCCAATGTGAATAATGCTTAACTTGCGGTGGGGATTGTCCAGCCTGCCCAAAAGCTCCTCAATACGTTCCAGCCCGAAATTAAAACCAAACTTGCCCAGGCTTGCCACATACTCCATAGCCTCATGGAATTTCACTTCATCGCCTCATTAGAAGGAAGCAAGGGGACGGTTCTCCTGCTTCCTTTCATCATAATCAACCTAGTATAA
The DNA here is from genome assembly GCF_004369245.1 of Pelotomaculum sp. FP. Taxonomy (NCBI): domain Bacteria; kingdom Bacillati; phylum Bacillota; class Clostridia; order Eubacteriales; family Desulfotomaculaceae; genus Pelotomaculum; species Pelotomaculum sp. FP. The sequence continues at coordinate 49,672 of NZ_QFGB01000011.1, forward strand.
GTGTAACCATTTATTTCCTTAGCTGGTTTTAATGCAGGTGCTAATGAATTCGCACCTACATACGGGCTCATTGATATATTCACATTATTTCAAGCCCACATCTCTAACCCGTCAGACACCCGGCACGGAACGAATCTTGCCCCCACAGGAATGCATATCATACTTACGCCTTACGCCCTACGACCTACGCCCTATTTGCCCCCCGTCAGTACAGCCAGCCTGTCCCTGATCGCGGAGGACTTTCCGGATAGCTCCTCTTCCTTGGCCTTTTCCTTTTCCACCACGTCAGCCGGAGCCTTGCCGAGAAAGCCCTGGTTGCTAAGCTTGCCCTTGACCCGGACCAGGTCCTTCTCAACCGAGGCCAGTTCCTTCTCCAGACGCGCAGTTTCCTTATCCACATCGATCAACCCTTTGAGCGGGACGAATACCTCAAGGCCGCGGGTGACAGCATGGGCTGCCTGTTCCGGTACACCCGGCAAGGACGTCATTATTTTCAGCTCAGCTGCGGCCAGCCCTTCAATATACCCTGCATTCTTCATCACCAATGCCCGCGTGGTGTCCTCGGGCGCCACTAATAGAGCTTCGGCTTTGCGTCCCGGCGGGACGTTCATCTCACTGCGAATATGCCTGATGGCCTTGGTGACATCCATCAGCAGTTCCATTTCGCTTTCCGCCTCCGGGTCCACCAGTTCACCGCGGACGACCGGCCAGGCAGCCCGCATGATGGTTAAGCCGCGGCCCGGCAGGTTTTGCCAGATCTCCTCGGTAATAAACGGCATAAAGGGATGCAGGAGCTCCAACGTCCCTTTTAAAACCGAAGATATCACGTACTGGGCGGTAACACGGTCGGCTTTACCGGTTTTACCATACAGCCGCGGTTTGGCCAGCTCAATGTACCAATCGCAAAACTCGTTCCAGATAAATTCGTAGAGCACCCTGGCCGCTTCACCAAGTTCATAAGACTCCAGGAAGCCCGTCACCTCAGCGACTGCCTTCTGGTAACGGCTCAAGATCCAGCGGTCGGCCAGGGAATACTTACCGGGCCGACCTTCCGGCTCAAAGTCCTCCAAATTCATCAGCACAAAGCGGGAAGCGTTCCAAAGCTTGTTGGCAAAGTTGCGGGCGCCGTCCAACCTTTCAAAATGGAAACGCAGGTCATTGCCGGGTGTGTTGCCGGTAACCAGCATGAACCTCAGGCTGTCCGCTCCGTGTGACTCGATCACATCAATGGGGTCCACGCCATTGCCCAAAGACTTGCTCATCTTGCGTCCCAGGGCATCCATAACCAGACCGTGAATGAAAACTTGCGGAAAGGGGACTTCGTTCATAAAAGCCAGGCCGGAAAATATCATCCTGGCCACCCAGAAGAAAATGATATCGCGCCCGGTGACCATGACCGAGGTAGGATAGTAATAAGCCAGGTCCAAGGTCTGTTTTGGCCAGCCCAGCGTCGAAAAGGGCCACAGGGCAGAGGAAAACCAGGTATCCAGCACGTCAGGATCCTGCTCGCAGTGCCCGCTGCCACACTTGGAGCAGTTTTTGACCGGTTCCTTGGATACGATTATTTCACCGCAATCCTGACAATACCATACCGGGATGCGGTGTCCCCACCAGAGTTGACGGGAGATACACCAGTCACGGATGTTCTCCATCCAGTGCAGGTAGATCTTGGTGAACCGTTCCGGGATAAACTCTACCCGGCCTTCCCTGGCCGCTTGAATAGCCGGTTTAGCCAAAGGCTTCATTTTAACAAACCACTGGCGTGAAAGCATCGGTTCTATAACAGTGTTGCAGCGGTAACAGTGCCCCACCGCGTGGGTATGGTCTTGTGTTTTGAGCAGAAAACCGTCCGCTTCCAGATCCCGCACAATTTTCTTGCGGCACTCGTAACGATCCAGCCCCTTGTAGCGCTCACCTGCGGCTTCATTCATTTTCCCTTCCTTATTGATTACAATAACTTGAGGCAGGTTGTGACGGTGTCCAACCTCAAAGTCGTTTGGATCATGAGCGGGAGTAATTTTCACAGCGCCCGTTCCGAAAGAGGGATCGACGTATTCGTCGGCAATAACCGGCATTTCCCGGCCAACTATGGGCAGGATTAATGTTTTGCCCACTTGCGAGGTATAGCGTTCATCGCCCGGGTGTACCGCGACAGCCACGTCACCCAGGATAGTCTCGGGGCGTGTGGTCGCAACCACAATATAACCGCTTCCGTCTTTATACGGGTACCTTACGTGATACAAGTGACCCGGGCGGTCCAGGTGCTCAACTTCTATGTCGGAAATCGTGGTGGCGCACTTGGGGCACCAGTTGGTAATGTAATAGTCGCGGTATATCAGCCCCCGCTGGTAGAGCTTGATGAATACCTCCAGCACCGCCTCCGAGCAGCCCTCATCCATGGTAAAGCGCTCACGCCGCCAATCGCAGGAAGCACCCAACTTACGCAGTTGGGCAGTAATCCGGTTGCCGTACTGTTCCTTCCATTCCCACACTTTTTCTAAAAATGCCTCCCGGCCTATATCGTAGCGGGTCAGTCCTTCCTTGGCCAACTGTTCCTCCACCTTGGCCTGGGTGGCAATACCCGCATGGTCGGTGCCCGGTACCCACAAGGCGTTGTAGCCCTGCATGCGCCGCCAGCGGGTCAGGATGTCCTGCAATGTATTATCCAGGGCATGACCCATGTGCAGTTGTCCCGTTACATTGGGCGGCGGCATGACAATGCAAAACGGCTCCTGTTCAGGGTTGACCTCAGGGTGAAAGAACCCGTTTTGCTCCCAATAGCTATACCATTTATCTTCGACCGCACGGGGATCATAAGTACTGGGCAAATCAAATTTTGGCAAAAAGCCTCACTCCCCACATTACATATTAATAAAATTCACCTCTGCACTCACAAAAACAAAAGCCCCTTCCGCCTCAAGGACGGATAAGGGGTTCATCCGCGGTACCACCCTGAATTCCACCAAAAAAGATCGGTTCGCGGGTTTCCGGCTTCTCACGTCCCACGTCCCGTACCCAATAGGCGGCTCTTTAACAAAGCTGTAACGGGCAGGCCCGCCCGTGCTTACTTACAATTCAGCGCGGGGACTCCGGGGCGACAGGAGTAAACACGGGCAGGAAACCTTACAGCCTGGGGTCTCCCTCTCTGGAAGCTAAAAGCCGGTCCCCGTGAGACACTCCCCTCCCTTTCATCGCCGGTAAATATAACTATTTTCCAACATCTTAACTATTTTAAAGGCCAGTGTCAACAATAGAATAAGTCTCCCAAATGGTCCGGAGAAAATTCAGGCCGGCTCCACAACCGCTGACGCTGACGCAACGCCGGCACAGGATGAAACCTCCATGATTTCTCCAGTGTTCATGTGCGTGCGATTTCAATTGCCCACGGCACGTTAGCGCCGAACTTGTGGATGCTTACGTTGTACTAAATTGGTCTTTAATATATTAAGGCCACCGCTCCCAAAAAACTCCGTGGCCTGATATTGCTGCTTTAGTTAGACAGCGGTCTGGCGATAACGTTAGCTTTAGTTTCTCCGGGGGAAGAGTAAATCCTTCTGCAAAAATTTTCTTCCAGCCCTTTCAGGCAGCCTCCTGTTTACCATAAACTGAATGTTTATTCCCAATAAACCGCCCAGAGCTCCTGCAATCCCCAGTAACAGCGCCCGCGCCATTATTTCCACAGGGACAAAGCCAGCATTGCTTCCCAGCATAAACAGGGCCAAAAGCAGCAGACCGTAGCACAAACCCACCAAAAACCCGTGCAGTAAGCCAAGTGTCCGGGCCGCCCGTCCTGCCGCAATCCCGCCGGCGAGCGCGCCCAGGACCGCGCCGGCAATAATCAGTGCCCCCAAATAATAAACCGGGCTAGCCGATAGTACTACCCAGGCATACATCAGGATACAGGCAGCCAGGGTGGCGCTGAAAGCCCAGGCCAGGCCGGACATGACGGCGACCGGCTTAATCCTTCTGACCAGAGGTTTTTTTTCGGCAGTCCAGCTCATCAAAGTGAGATTTTTCATAATTATCACTCCCCTTCCATTTAATACTAACTTATGCGATTTAACGGAGATTATTCGGACGACCTCTCTTTTTAGCATGAAAACCTTAAACTAAAAATAAAAATGTTAAAACAGTAAACTGTTGGGAGGGGACAAATTGAAGCGGTTGCTCGGGCGTAAAAACATTTTGCTCTTGGCGCTCTTAATAAGTGTAATCGGATTGGGTGTCAGACACAGCCTCAAAGAACCTGCCCCCGTTACACATATAGAAAATGTCCGGGTGCTGGAGTCTGTCCGCTCACCGTATTTCCTGCCCCAGTACCTGGCATTAAATCTGGGCTACTTTAAAGAACAAGACCTCTCCGTAAGCATAACTACTACCAGCCAGGAGGCTATCAGGGCCGCCCTGTCTGACGGAAGAACCGATATTGCCCTCTGCGGGCTGCAGAAAATACTTTTCAATCCGGGCGCCAAAGGCCCCCAGCCTAAAGTATTTGCCACCCTGGCGAGGCGAGACGGATCCTTCCTCCTGGCCAGAAAAGATGCGGACAACTTTCAGTGGCAAAACCTTAAAGATAAATCAATTATCGGGGGCTCCCAGGATGACAGCTCTGAAATTGCCCTGGAAGAGGCCTTGCGGCAACAGGGACAAACACCCAACCGAAGCGTGAGCATCTATCATAATATCCCTGATACCCTTCGGTTGGGAGCCTTCCGGGCCGGAACCGGCAACTATATTCAACTGCTGGAGCCTGCCGCCAGCCTGGCAGAATCAAAAGATTACGGAAGAGTGGCGGCGTCAGTCGGCATCATCACCGGTGACATGGTAGTAACCGCCTACGCCGCCCTGCCGGGCTACATCGAGTCCAAAGCGGCTGTAATTCAACGGTTTACCAATGCTATCTACAAAGCCCAGCTCTGGCTCGGCCAACACAGCTCAGAAGAGGCTGCTGAGGTGGTCGCCCCACTCTTTACCAACGTCGATCGGCAGGTATTAATTAAATCCATTGAACGCTACCGTACGCTTGGGGTGTGGTCCAGCGACCCTCTGATTCCCAGGCAATCTTATGATAAGTTTCAGGCGGCCGCAAAAAAAGCTGGTGAAATAACTTCACCAACAGCATATGAAACCGCGGTAATAAATGACTTTGCCCAGCAAGCGGTACAGACCGTAGTCTATGTTAAGGAAGAACCAAAGCCGAAGAAAAACCTCTTCCAGCGAGTATTTCAATAGAAAATCCGTCCACCAATGAAAATATGCGCCCACATTATCATCTTTAAGTTGGTTTTGATATAGGTGCGATTTCAATCGCACAAAGACTGCGTACAGTTTAAGGAATTTCAAATGCATTCCTTGTGTGTCTTTGCGAATGAATTCGCACAGACATTTTTGGGGCGGCTACCAGGTACTTCACCAGGTTAATCATTGACTGTATTGGAACGCAGGATACTCACCTGTCTCACGTCTCACGTCCCACATCCCATGTATTAATCTAATCCTCCCAGAAAAAAATATAAGAAACAACGATGGGAGGGTATTTTGCAATGCAAAAAATTATGATTGGGCTTCTACTTATTATTTTCTGCCTTGGCACTGCGGGTTGTCTGGCTCAAAAGCAGGTGCAGGAACCAGCCCCCAAGCCGCTGGTAGTCCCTGAAACATCGAAAGTGGGCTTCAGCCCGGTTGATTTGAATAATGCTCCGGATGTAGTAAAGAATATTGCTTCCGATATTTCCAAAAGGGAACAGGCAACCTGGGTACAGGTCAACGGGACCAATTATCTCCTGGCCAGCGCCGGCGAAAAAGCCACCGGCAGCAGGGTGGAAATCACGGACATCACTCAAAAGATTCCGGCCCAGGACTTCGTGTGGCTGGACGTCAAGGCAAAATACACCAGCGTCAAGGAGGGGGACAAAAGCAATCCGGTCACAGCTGTAAGCCTGAACCTGACCAGCAACAGGAGCATCAACGGAGTGGGTTTTGAAATCACCAAAACAGCAACCGTAACCCAGACAACACCAACACCGGCCACACCCTCCCCTTCCACCACAACTCCGGCGACTCCGGCGACTCCTGCGCCTACGACCCCCACCCCGGCTGCGCCTTCGCCTACCCCAACGCCAACACCCGCCCCAAGTAAAACAGCCCCTGAAACACCGGCTAAGAAGACAACACCTGCAGAGTCAAAAACCGAGCTTGAAAAAAACCAAAATAATTAGGGGAACCAAGATAATGGTTCCCCCCTACAGCCAAGAAACTAGACAGTGCGAATTAATTCGCACAAGAAATGCAGTAGAAATCCCTTAAACTGCTACGCAGTTTTTGTGCGATTGAAAGCCGGTCGAAACTTGAGATTAAATGTTACGCGTTATGTAGGTTTGTTGTGGTTGTCCAGCGGTTTATTACTTCTAGTAATTCCTCACGACCCTGTCCTGTTTCAGCTGAAAAAGGGATCAGGGCGTCTCCTTCGGCCAGCGCAAGTTCCGCCCGGATTACTCTGAGAGACTGCAGCAGCCTGGAGCGCGAGAGCTTATCGGCCTTGGTTGCCGCCACCGCCGCGGGGAGCCCGCGAAACTTGAGCCAGCCATACATCTGCAGGTCCATTGCGGTAGGGGGGTGGCGGCTGTCTACCAGCAGCAAAACCCCTTTCAAGTTTGGCCTGGTTTTAAGATAGCTCTCAATCATCTTCCTCCAGCTATCCCTCTCTCCGACCGGTACCCTGGCATATCCGTAGCCAGGCAGATCCACCAGATGAAAGATGCCGTTAACCAGGAAAAAGTTGATCAACCTGGTGCGGCCGGGAGTGTTGCTGGTACGAGCCAGGCGCTTCCTGTTGATCAACTTATTCAAAAGGGAAGATTTCCCTACATTGGAACGCCCGGCCAGGGCGACTTCAGGCAGTTCCCCGGCCGGGTAGTGAGGCGGTTTGACCGCACTGGTCACAAATTCGGCGCTTGTTATTTTCATGAAGGGATATGGGCGCCTCCCTCGTTTATTACTGCCGGCTGGTAGGCAGGCGGTTGCGGCACTACGGGAGAGGTATCTGATAAGTCGACAGGCTCAAACTCCTTTTCGGTAAGGGCCTCATCCAGGACTTGATCCATGTGCTCAACCAGGACAAAATGCATTTTATCCTTGACCTTTTTAGGAATCTCATCCAGATCCTTTTTATTATCCTTCGGCATAATGATAGTTTTTATTCCGGCCCGGTGGGCGGCCAGCACCTTTTCCTTGATGCCCCCCACGGGTAAAACTCGGCCGCGCAGGGTAATCTCACCGGTCATGGCTACATCATGGCGCACCTTGCGCCCGGTAATGGCCGAAGCCAGGGCACAAGCCATGGATATGCCGGCCGAGGGACCGTCCTTAGGTATAGCCCCTTCGGGAATATGGATGTGGATATCCTGCTTGTCATAGTACTCTTCATCAATTCCCAACTCTACAGCCCGGCTGCGGATGTAGCTGTAGCCGGCCTGAGCGGATTCCTTCATCACATCGCCAAGCTTGCCGGTCAAAGTAAGCTTGCCGTTGCCCTTGTAGATGGTTACTTCAATTGCCAGGGTATCGCCGCCCACTTCCGTCCAGGCCAGACCGGTGGCAACACCCACCTGATCGTCCTGTTCAGCCACGCCGTAACGGAAGCGGGGCGTACCGAGGAACTGGTTAATGTTCAAAGGTGTCACCTGGACCTTCTTGACCTTGTCTGAAACGATCTGCCTGGCAGTCTTGCGGCAAACGGTGGCAATCTGCCTTTCCAGGTTGCGCACGCCGGATTCGCGGGTATACTCGCGGATTACTTTACGGATCGTATTCTCAGTCATCTTCAACATGCTTTTGTCCAGCCCGTGCTCTTTAATCTGTTTGGGCAACAGGTAGCGCATGGCTATCTGCACTTTTTCCTCCTCAGTGTAACCGGACAGGTAGATAATCTCCATCCGGTCCTGCAGCGGGCGGGGAATATTATGCTGGAGATTGGCGGTGGTGATGAACATAACGTTGGACAGGTCAAACGCAGCCTCGATATAGTGGTCGCTGAAGGTGTTGTTCTGCTCGGGGTCGAGCACCTCCAGGAGAGCCGCCGAGGGATCCCCGCGAAAATCCATGCTCATCTTGTCGATCTCATCCAGCAGGAATACCGGGTTTTTGGAGCCGGCCTGTCTGATGCCCTGAATAATCCTGCCCGGCATGGCCCCGACATAAGTTCGGCGGTGACCGCGAATTTCGGCCTCATCGCGAACCCCTCCCAGGGACATCCGTATAAATTTGCGCTCCAGAGCCCGGGCAATGGAACGTCCCAAAGAGGTCTTGCCGACACCAGGCGGCCCGACAAAGCAAATGATCGGGCCCTTCATCTTTTTGGCCAGCTTCCGGATGGCCAGGTATTCCAAAATCCGCTCCTTAACGGTCTTCAATCCGTAATGGTCTTCCTCCAGGATGTTTTCCGCAGACTTGATGTCCAGCCGGTCACGGGTGCTTTTGTTCCAGGGTAGGGCCAACAGCCAGTCCAGGTAATTGCGCACCACGGCAGCCTCAGCAGCCATGGGGGGCATCTTCTCCAGCCGTTCTACTTCTTTAATGGCCTTTTCTTCAACTTCTTTGGGAAGTTTGGCCTCGGCGATTTTTTCTCTGAGTTCCTCGCCCTCGGCCATGCGCTCGTCCTTTTCACCCAACTCGCGCTGGATGGCTTTCATCTGCTCGCGTAAGTAGTATTCTTTCTGTGTCTTTTCCATCTGCTTGCGCACACGGATGTTAATTTTGCGTTCAAGTTCAACAATTTCCAGCTCTTTGGCCACAATGGCGCAGAGCTTCTCCAACCTCTGGATGATGTTAACAGCCTCAAGGATATTTTGCTTATCATCTAAACGCAACGACAGGTGAGAAGCAATAATATCCGCCAACCGGCCCGGTTCCTCCAAATTCACAACTGAAACAACCGTTTCCGGCGGGATCCGTTTGGACAGTTTGACATATTGCTCAAACTGGTAGATCAGGCTGCGCATCAAAGCTTCAATCTCACTGGTCTTTTGAAAGTCCTCGGAATACTGCTCTATTTCCACCTGGAAGTAGGGCTCGTCGGAAATAAAGCGGCGGGCTTTGGCTCTGGCAATACCTTCGACCAAGACCCGGATGGTCCCTCCGGGCAGCTTCAACAACTGTTTAACCTCAGCAACCGTGCCGATTTTGTAAATATCATCTTCACCGGGGTCATCAGTCTGGGCTTCTTTTTGAGTGGCCAGAAATATGACCCGGTCCTGGATCATGGCTTCCTCAATAGCCTGCACAGACTTCTCACGCCCCACGTCGAGGTGAATCACCATATAGGGGAAGACCAGAATACCCCTCAAAGGCAGCAAAGGCAAGATCTTAATTTCGGAATTCAAAGCTGCACCTCCTTTTCCAAAAACCTGTTGCTTTTCCTGTAGCTATACAAGATTTGTTACGTTTTTATTCTATCATAAATGTCAGAAACACGGCTATAGCAATAATTACATAGGTACACATGAAACCCGGCCTCTTGCCGGGTTTGCCAGGATACTGGTATTCGTGGAAAACATATCATTGATATGCGGTTTTACTTTGTCAGTGGCTGCCCGGCGCCAAAGATTGAGGCGCTTAAGGGGACATCCAGCGGAATTGGAGCTGCCAGCTCCAGCTTTTTCTCCACCGGCAGCGGGTCGGTCAGCGCTACCTTGATTACCTCCTCAAGACGCTCAACCGGTATAACCTGCACATCCGTATATTCCCTGAATATCTCCTGATAATTTTCAGCAGGGATGAGGATCTTGTCAGCCCCCGCCTGACGCGCTGCCTCAACCTTGGCCATCACCCCGCCTACCGGTTTAACAAAGCCGCGAATGGAAAGCTCGCCCGTCATGGCCACCTTGTTGTCTACCTTTAACCCCAGGAGGGCGGAATAGACAGCCGTGGCAATGGTCACACCCGCGGAAGGTCCGTCGGTTGGGGTGCCGCCAGGAAAATTGACATGGATATCATAGTCGCGGTGATCGACTTCCATAGTGCGGCGAAGCACTGTAAGCACGTTTTCAACCGAACTCCTGGCCATACTCTTGCGCCGTATCGTCCTGCCGCTGTCCCCTATTTCTTCCTCCTCCACCATACCGGTAACAGTTAGTTTACCCTGACCCTTGCCAACCGGCAAGGCGTTGCACTCTACTTCCAGCAAAGTCCCCATATTGGGCCCGTAAACGGCCAGACCATTGACCAGGCCCACTTGGGGCTGCGGCGGTATCTTTTTCTCAGGTCTCGGTGAGTACTGCCCGCTGTTGATGACCCACTCGATATCCGCAGTACGGATTTCTTCGCGGCCCTCGGTGATCACGATACCACCCGCAATTTGGACTATATTAACAGCTTCGCGGCCATTCCTGGCGTATTTTTTAATGACCTCCAGGGACCCGTCCTGCAGCGGCAGTTGTATTTTTTGGGCCGCGTTGGAGGCTATCTGCTCGATTTCGTCGGGCAGGAGCTGGCGAAAAAATATTTCCAGGCAGCGTGAGCGGATGGCAGGGGCGATGTGCTCAGCCCCTCTGGTGGTGGCTCCCACCATGCGAAAATCAGCCGGCAGCCCGTTTTGGAAGATATCGTGTATATGAGTGGGGATATTGGTATCTTCCGAATTATAATAGGCGCTTTCCATAAACACCTTGCGGTCCTCTAAAACTTTTAACAGCTTATTGAGCTGAATTGGATGAAGCTCACCGATTTCATCAATAAACAACATCCCCCCGTGCGCCTTGGTAACAGCACCGGGCTTCGGCTGTGGGATCCCCGCTACGCCCATGGGTCCCGCCCCCTGGTAGATCGGATCATGCACCGATCCAATCAGCGGGTCCGCTATACCACGCTCATCAAAGCGTGCGGTAGTCGCATCCAGTTCAATAAACTTGGCGTCTTCTTTAAACGGCGAGAGCGGGTTCTTCTTGGCCTCTTCCAGTACCAACCTGGCCGCAGCGGTCTTGCCTACACCCGGCGGGCCGTAAATGATAACGTGTTGAGGGTTGGGCCCGCAGAGAGCCGCTTTCAAGGATTTTATCCCTTCCGCTTGCCCAATAATTTCACTAAAAGAAGTAGGGCGAGTTTTTTCGGCAAGCGGTTCATTCAAAGAGATCGAACGCATTCTCTGCAGTTTCTCCATCTCTTTGCGTGATTCTTTTTCCACTACGGTCTTGCTGCCTTGCTGAGCTTTAAGCAGGTTCCAGAAATAAAGTCCGATGATGACTGCAAAGAAAACCTGGACAAATGTCAAAATACTCCCAAAACCATAGGAATTTTCTCCCATTTATATCACCTCATCAAAAAAGGGCTTCTAACCCTTAGTATTGCTAAGTTTTGCAAAATTTAATCTGTCCAGTAATAAAAAAAACCAGCCATTAATTCCTTTAAAGGAAAATAACGGCTATTTTTTTAGTAAATTTTAGTATATAATGCAAATAGTATGAATATTTTTAAGGTAAAGGGAGTGATTATCAAAGGAGCATCCGGTCAACCAACCAGCAATTAAAATTTTTTGGAGGTGCAATCATGGCTGATAACAAAGTCTACGAAATCAAAGAATCCGCCATAGCCGACCCCGGGCCGTTAGGCCTGGCCTGTTTTGCTCTAACCACTTTTTGCCTTAGTATGGTAAACGCCGGCCTGGTTGTCAAAGAGTCTGTAGCCGTGGTCATCGCCTTAGCCCTGGTTTACGGTGGGGCAACTCAAATACTGGCTGGTATGTGGGAGTTCAAGAAAAACAACACTTTCGGCGCGACCGCTTTTTCCTCTTACGGCGCTTTTTGGATTTCCTTAGGCGTATTTGAACTGTTTGGAGCACAAAAGATCTTAGTTATCCCGCCACAGGGTGTCTGGCTGTTCCTGCTGGCCTGGACCATCTTCACCTTTTATATGTGGATCGGCAGTTTTGGTACCAATAAAGCTCTCGTGGCCACTTTTACCCTATTACTACTGGCCTTCATATTACTTACTATCGGCGCGGCTGGGAACGCATCAGCTCATACCATGGGCGGTTATGCGGGTATTCTTACCGCCATTGTCGCCTGGTATACCTCGTTTGCCGGAGTATTAAACAATACTTACGGGCGGGTTGTGCTTCCGGTAGGCCCCTGCAAGAAGTAGCTCCTAGGAGAGCAAAAAATCCTGACTGTTTAAAACAGTCAGGATTTTTTTACGGTTTGGTTTAGCTTTCGTAACTTTTCAGTGAACCCGGCGGTGGAAGCATGGTGTTATCAACGCTCACTCCAGTGCTCCGCGCCGGCAGCACCACAGCTCGCTTCGGACCGAACAAGTGCCTGGCTGAGTGCATCTTGAAACTTTTAATCAGGGCAAACTGTCTTTACGTTTGCGCTAAAATCCAAATTCTTTGACGGCACTTGCACGATTTAAAGCGTGCAGCTTTGACTTAAAAGTCCTGTTCGTAACAGATATAGGAAACCTGAAGGATAAATTTACGGACTTTTAAGTCGCTGCACTTACGGCGCTGCAAAGGCGGCGGTAGACTGGTTATGAAAGGAGCCTATTAACCTCTAAGATACTGATACTCATGCACGCCACGTTGGTAGACCGCTGGTTTCGCGCCGCAAGTTCGGTTACCCTCAGCTCGCCGGGTGCTGCTAACGGCTGGGCTGCGTCGTTCGCTAATGATAACACCATGCTTCACCTGGTTTACTGAATATATACTAGCTCTCATTTAGACGGCTTTCTTATGGCTATGCTGTTTCTTCCTTCTTTTTCTTGCGGTCAATGGCGATAATGCGGGGAGGCTCCTTCTTTTGAATGGTCTCCCTCGTCACGATACATTTGGCAATATCGGTACGGGAAGGTATATCATACATCACATCCAGCATAACCTCTTCAAGAATTGAGCGCAGGCCGCGCGCTCCGGTATTGCGCTTGAGCGCCTCCTCGGCCACCGCCGTTAGCGCATCCTGGGCAAATTCCAGGGCAACCCCGTCGAGATCAAACAACTTCTCATACTGTTTCACGAGCGCGTTGCGCGGCTCGGTGAGAATGCGGATTAACGCGTCCTCGTCCAGTGCGTCGAGGGTTACGATAATAGGCAAACGGCCGACAAACTCAGGAATCAGTCCGTATTTCAAGAGGTCCTCGGGCAGAATTTTGCTTAATATTTCCCCGATCTTCTGCTCTTTCCGGGGCTTGATATCAGCCCCAAACCCCATCGATTTTTTACCTGTGCGGTTCTGAATAATCTTATCGACCCCGTCAAAAGCGCCGCCACAGATGAACAGGATGTTGGTCGTATCCAGCTGGATGAACTCCTGGTGAGGGTGCTTGCGACCACCCTGGGGCGGTACACTGGCAACAGTACCTTCAAGTATTTTCAACAGCGCCTGCTGTACACCTTCACCGGAAACGTCCCTGGTAATGGAAGGATTTTCCGACTTGCGGGCTATTTTATCTATTTCATCGATGTAAACAATGCCCTTTTCCGCCTTCTCCACGTCATAATCCGCTGCCTGGATCAGTTTGAGCAGGATGTTTTCAACATCCTCACCGACATAGCCGGCCTCAGTCAGAGATGTGGCGTCGGCAATCGCAAAGGGAACGTTCAAAAGGCGAGCCAAAGTTTGGGCCAGCAGGGTCTTACCGCTGCCGGTAGGCCCAAGCATAACAATATTGCTCTTCTGAAGCTCAACATCATCGATTTTGCCGCCCAGGTTGATTCTCTTATAGTGGTTGTAAACAGCAACCGCCAGAGATTTCTTGGCGCTTTCCTGGCCGATGACATACTGGTCGAGTATTTCTTTGATCTCTTTTGGCTTTGGTATGTCACCCAGTTCCAGGCCCATGTCCTCACTGAGTTCTTCTTCAATAATCTCATTGCATAGTTCGATGCACTCATCACAGATGTAAACGCCGGGACCGGCAACCAGCTTCTTGACCTGATCCTGCAGCTTACCGCAAAAGGAGCATTTCAATTGTCCTTTGTCACCGAACATATTACCACCTCTTTTACCTTTGCTTCCTGCCATCAAACACCTCGTCAATTAAACCGTATTCTTTTGCCTCCTGAGCGGACATAAAGAAGTCCCGCTCGGTATCATGTGATATCTTTTCAATGGGTTGACCGGTATGATTGGCAAGGATTCCGTTCAGGAACTCCCTCATCCGCAGGATTTCCCTGGCGTGGATATCAATATCCGTTGCCTGGCCCTGGACCCCGCCAGCCGGCTGGTGAATCAAAATCCTGGCGTAAGGGAGAGCGTATCTTTTCCCTTTCGCCCCTGCAGCAAGGAGCAGCGAACCCATGCTAGCCGCCTGGCCGAGGCAGATAGTGGACACATCAGGCCGCACGTACTGCATGGTGTCGTAAATTGCCATCCCCGCGGTGACAACACCACCGGGAGAGTTAATATAAAAATGGATGTCCTTTTCCGGGTCCTCTGCTTCCAGGAAAAGCAGTTGGGCGATAATCAGGTTGGCGACATTGTCATCAACGGGCCCGCCAAGGAATACGATACGGTCCTTTAAAAGCCTGGAGAAAATATCATAAGACCGTTCACCGCGATTGGTCTGCTCTACAACTATAGGAACAAGGTTCAATTTATTCAAGCCTCCTACCACGAATTAAAGTCGCTTCTAGATTATTAATATTACTATTCCTCAGTCTGTTCTTTGGTGTCCTCTTCTGTAGTCTGTTCTTTAGTGTCCTCGACCATGAAAGTGGAGACGTCTACAATTTGAGCATTGTCCACCAGTAACTGCACAGTCTTTTCCATGACCAAGCTTTCAGTTATAAATCCTAATTGCCTTTCTTTTTTCAACGTATTGTAGAATTCTTCCGGGTCCTGCTGGTAATGGGCAGCCACCTTGGCGCTTTCCGCTTTTATTTCTTCTTCACTGGCAACAATCCCCTCGTTTTTGGCAATCGCCTCCAAAACCAGATTGGTCCTTACTCTCGTCTCAGCTTCGGGCCGCAGCTGCTCACGCAGTTCCGGCATGGAACTGTTGGTATATTCAAGGTAGGTTTCGAGATTAATACCTTGACCGGAAAGGCGATTGTTCATGCCGCGAATCGTTTCTTCAAGTTGGCTATTAATCATGCTCTCGGGGACTTCCACTTCAGCGTTGCCGACCGCCAGGTCAATCAGGTCCTGCCTGAACTGGTATTCAGCCCTGCTCTCGGCAGTCTGCTTTAATTTATTCCTGGTGTCAGCCCTTAATTCCTCCAGGGTGTCAAACTCACTGACATCCTTGGCGAACTCATCATCCATATCCAATAGTTCTTTACGCTTGATGCCATTAACGGTGACCTCAAAAGTAGCCTCTTTGCCCGCTAATTCCTCGGACTGGTAGTTTTCCGGGAAGGTTACATTGATTACCTTGTTTTCACCAATGGACATACCGATCATCTGGTCCTCAAACCCTGGAATGAAAGAACCTGACCCGATGGTCAAGGGATAGTTTTTGCCTTCCCCTCCTTGAAAAGGTTCCCCGTCAACTTTACCCAGAAAATCTAATTCAACCTGGTCACCGTCTTCAACAGTACCTTCTTCTATAGTAAGCAACTTGGCATGTCTATTGCGAAGGCGCTCCAGCTCAGCCTCTACATCTCTTTCCTGGATCTCAGTTACAGATTTGGATAGCTCAATGCCTTTGTACTGTCCCAGTATAACTTCCGGCTTCACCTCAACCGTAGCTTTTAACAGCACTGGTTTTCCATCTTCAGCCTGAACGATTTCCATCTTGGGCTGGTCGATCGGCTCAATCCCGGTATCCTCAACCGCTTTAAAGTAAACCTCCGGAACCAGTGACTCCATAGCCTCCTCGTAAAGGGCTTCTTTACCTACAAAACGCTCAAAGATGGGTCGTGGTGTTTTGCCTTTCCGGAAGCCCGGGATATTTACTTTTTTCACCATCTTGCGGTAAGCTTTATCCAGAGCCTGGGAGACTTCTTCAACGTCTACCTCTATTTCCATTTCTACAGTGTTTTTTTCGATCCTTTCCGCGTTAGCCTTCATATATGCTCCCCCTTAAATTGTGTAATTATAAACCGTGTATACAATAAGAATAAAAGAATACTTTGCCTAGCAGTATGTACCATTAATTGCAATTATTATATTGTAACCAATTTTAATCATTTATTCTCCGGCTAAAGGCTGTTTTCCTCCCATTCAAACTAAAAATACCAAGGCCTATAGCCCTGGCTACCAAAATTGCCATATAAGGTTGGGCTTCCCAACTGCAACCCGAGCAAGTGTTGCAGCGGCATACCTGATATGTTATCATTTATTATAACTGCCCCAGAATTAATTATCAATATAAACCCAAGCTTTAAGGGCAAAAAAATAACAGCGCGCGACATTATTACAGATCTATAACATGAGGCCCCTTAATCCTTGACAACACTTTGATTATTTGTTAACATATCATGTGCGGACAGTCGGGTAACCCAAGTCTGCAGCCAAGAAAACATGGTGGGTGTAGCTCAGCTGGTTAGAGCACCAGATTGTGGCTCTGGGGGTCGTGGGTTCGAGTCCCATCATCCACCCCATTATAAAATTGGGGCGTCGCCAAGCGGTAAGGCACCGGTCTTTGGAATCGGCATTCGTTGGTTCGAATCCAGCCGCCCCAGCCATTTAATTTTATGGGCCATTAGCTCAGTCGGTAGAGCACCTGACTTTTAATCAGGGTGTCCCGCGTTCGAGTCGCGGATGGCTCACCAAGAAAAGACTTCCGTAAAAACGGAAGCCTTTTTATTTTTGATGGTTGGTTGACTGACCATGCATCACATTTTTCTGTTAATCTTTCTGTCATTTTTAATGTACTAAAAACTTTTTTTCAATAACCATGGAACTTGTTTAAATTGTTCAAATGATGATAATATTTTTAGGAATACTTTTGCATTTCGGAGGTATATAATATGAATCACCTTATTCAAAAGTTAATTGAATTTAGAGACCAACGAAACTGGAAACAATTCCATAACCCCAAAGATTTGGCCATATCACTTGTACTGGAAGCTAGTGAACTTCTAGAAAATTTCCAATGGAAAAGCAGTGAACAAGCCGTTCGAGAGAAAAGTAAGAGCATCGAAGAAGAAATGGCTGATGTTTTTACCTATTTACTTCTTTTATCTAACGAGATGGGCATAGATTTAGAGAAGGCCGTAATAGATAAAATAGCAAAAAACGCTACAAAATATCCTGAAAGTAAATCATTTGGATCTAACAAGAAATATACAGATTTATAGTTCTGTGTTGTAGACTTCAATAATTTTTGGCATGCCACATATTACCAGATACAATTTATATACTTATACTGGCGGCATTATACACTATGTACTTTATATTACTTTTATTGTCCCTTCACTCCCATCCCATATGAACCAAGCATAAGCAGCTTGATCTGTCTGGTAATCATCATCAAAATAAGGCCTGTCCGACAAAGCATATAGGAAGGAAACGGGATAATTCTGCCAAAAATCGTACCTATCCCCAGACTCCAAATACGCCGTTTTCATGAGCATAATTATTTGACCCTCTTCTGAAACCACCTCAAAACATTTCATGATTATCTCTTTTGCAATATTATAAGGCGGGTTGGTGATAATAGTGTCATACTTCTGATCAGGTTGCCAGGTTAAAAAATCAGCGATAAATACGTTGCCGAATTCCTGCAGTTTCTTCTCTTCTGCTTTGCGGATTTCAACAGAGGTTATGGGATTCTTATATCCAAAATTCCTGATAGCTTTCAATACCGCTCCGTCTCCGGCGGTGGGGTCTAAGATATGACCGTACAGTCTTCTATGATCCAGTAGTTTTCTTACCACCCATTCGGGCGTTACATAGTAATCATAATCATTTCTTTTCTTAGTCACTCCCTATTCCTCCTTTTATACTAATAGCATGAAACTTAGGTCCCAGAACAGGTCCTGGCAGGATACTTTGATGCTTTTACAACATATGAATTCAGACAATAGGATCACCGAAGAAGGGCTTCTAGAAGCCCTATTTTTTGGGGATTACTAGAAGCCCTTCGCATGCAATTATCCTATCTACCGGAGGTTTTGTCAACGGGCCTAACTTTCTGCGTCCACATTTTTATGCAAAGTTAGTTAGTGGCACTTAGCCAATGCTTGCAAATACTCTCTCCCTGATTTCAGACAAGCTTTCTTCTCTTAATAGCTGGCCGTCCTTAAATACAGGCTCCAATAGATCAACGGACTCATATTCTTTTTGTTGTTCTCTATTAAGATTATCAATGAAATTTATATTTCCATTATCATCCTTAGTCACAACGACCAATCCAAGTTGAGATTTTTTCCATCTTTGTGGATCTGTGATCGGATCTTTGTAAATTTTACGTTCCTGACCGCCTACCACCGCATACGTCGACTTCAGTGAAAATCCAAAATCATCTCTTGTCTTACGTTGATAGGTGAAGGAACCAATGCCGAAGACCATGTTCGTAGAAGCAAAGCCTTTATCAGCTAATTGCTGCAAGATATCCCGGCAGCTATCAATAGTGATAGCCTCTCCATAAATACAGCCAATATGGGTATCCAGGTGTTTGAAACCCTTATCGGTAGTGAAACCACCAAAGATATCCCAGAGGATTTCTACAACACCCTTGCGTTCATTTTCGGTCTCACCATCGGGATCCCCACACATAATCTTAACCGGATCACCCGAATCAGGCCTGATAACCACCCGGCCCTCCCTGGCCATAATGACGTCTTTCAGTGGCTTAACAACGTTATCCAGAACATTCCACAGATCCCAGGTATCAGACACAATGGAAAGGAATCCGGTCGGGTAGACTTCGGTCATTAAATACTTATAGCTTTCGTATTCATTCCTGCCGAAGACCTCCATCACACTGTGTTCCGTTGCGGGGATGGCAGTTCCGACAAGCTCTTTTTCAATATCGGCGTTATAATATTTTTCCAGATACAAAACTGCTGGAGGAGTATCTGTACCGGTAAAGGCCAGCAGGTGTCCGGCGCCGCTCAACTGGGCGGCAGACAGCGAAGCTAAACCACGCATTGAAAAGTCATGCCCGCAGAACTGCACGAATTCCTTGGCGCCACCGGTCATGTCACAAAAGGAATCCATGATTTTCCGATACTCAAGAGCGAGAGTCGCTGACGTTGATGGCATCCATAATTGGCAGGACAACAATGTTTCAAGGTAATTTGTCACCCAGAAAAATTCTGGTTTAGTATTTTCAATTGTTAACATAGGAACCCTAATCGGCACTAAAGTTCCTTCTTTAACAGCCTTGATTAATACTGGAACATACCCTAGATCATGCAATTTTTCAATGTGCTGCGTTTCCGGGTTTTCACGTCCAAGCGTATATTTGATAAATCTCCTGTATTCATCAACCACTTCTTTTTTGGGCCTGGAGAAGAAATACTCATTAAAGTAGTCAAGAAGAAATTCTTTAACAAATCCTTGGAAGCCAAATGCTACAACCTTATCAACGCCATTAATCCTGGACGCTCTCGGAGTCCAGGTTGAATATACTACTTCAGTGTCTTTTGGATACTGTTCCCTATGCGAAATCTTATAAAAATCGCACAGTAATGAAGCTGGATAAATATACTTTTTTGTACTCACACTTGACATCTCCTTAATTTGTTTACTAAAAAATTAATTACTTCTCCCCATGCATAATGCTTAAATCCACCAAAGATGAGTCAATTGCCAGAAAACTATGAAACATCGATACATCGATGGAAAACTCCCCACATATTCAATACAAGCAGCTAATACCGTCAATAACTTTTTCAGCAAAAAGATATCACAAGATTCCAATTTAATCAAGCCCTAAAACGTCCATCAACGATAATTTTTTAAATTTTATTATATAATTTGATTCATATTGCAGCCTTAATTAAAATTTGGAGGTAAGGTATTTTTGTGAAAACTTTGTGCAATAAATCACTAGCGTTACATAAAAATTGAGGTAAGGGAGTATCAAAATAAAGTTTAAAGTTCTATTCAGTAGAACAGCATATAATTTAGAGTTTTCGCAGCACGAAAGTTAAAGCCGGCCCTTTACAAATGCAGGCAAGCAAGCGGAACAAACTGTTGATCAAATCCTATAATCACAATCCGATATTGTAAGATACTTCACAAGGTTTATTTTAAAATTTGTCAAATATTATTTGAAATGCTTCCGAAATTATTCACGCGAGGGTTAAATTTTAACTTCACAATTGGTTTGGTAAAATACATTTTATAAAAACATCCTTTCGTCTTGTTGGAACGGTTCTTTAGGGGTAATCTTACTGCCGCAATGAGGATGTCTTTTGTCGTTTTCAAGTTCATCAACTCAAGCCAGTTTCACCAAGGCTTCATAGCTATTGTTTACGTGCGGAAATTAAGTAATATAAAATTAATTATATCATAAATAATTGATATATTTTGTCGTAAGTAGTCGATGATAATGTGCAATTCCCATTAGCATCTTTATGTTCTTCCATTATTAAATTGCCTTAGTTGCTCAACTTACCAGCTTAAATACTCATGATTTATAGTCCAGACTTATTGCAGAAAAAAGCTGAAGCTGTTCATAATTTATCTACCAAGTAGTTGACAATCAGAATCACATATACTATAATCACAAAATAATTAAAAATTAAGTTAAAAGGCGGTAACAGTTAATGGCATTTGAAGTATACAAACCACGTGGTGAAAAAGTCAATAAAATCCCATTAGTATCACTGTCAAAGAATTCAATAGTTTTGAATAAAACATCCAGGGAAAAACTAAACGCTACAAGTATTGAATTGGCTTTTGACAAAGACACTAACACTCTTAGAATCAAAGAATCTGCTGACGGTCAAACACTCAAGAAAACAAAGGTCTTTGCTAAGGGTTTTTTCAACTATTTTGGGATAAATAAAAAGGGTAAATTTCCTGCCAACTATGATGAAACAGAAAATGCTTTATTTGTTGAACTAAAATAACCTGCAAAAGCAGGTTTTTTTATGAGTTATTATTATTTTACACACTCAATACTATGTGTAAACATCCAGTTTTCAATAATCTAGTTACTAATTATTCCCCCTTTTTATCGCTATTAATCACCCGTCATCCATACAGTAATTTTGAAACCCTAAAAATGATGTATATTTCTGTCTTAATCCATAGATCCTTAAAAATATATTACATGTTAATTAATTGTTTTGCTATTGTTTTGAGGGAATAATTTTCACTACCTAAACATATAAATTATATGGCATATAATGTTATCACTTGACAGTAATAGTCTTGTGTAGTAAATTATATAAGTAAACTTTCGTATCAACTGGATTATAAGACCCCGTTAATGAGATTAACAATTCAGAAGTTTAAAAAATCATACAATCCTTTGATAATGAACAATTACATGCGGGCGTGGCGGAATGGCAGACGCGCTGGACTTAGGATCCAGTGGGGTAACTCCCGTGAAGGTTCAAGTCCTTTCGCCCGCACCATGAAAATCAAGGCCTCCGGGGATCGGAGGCCTTTTTATCTTTGCCTGCTTTAGGTTTTTAGTCACGAAATAGTCACATACATATCATGGAAGCTATTTTTTAAATAGAATATCGTCTAACTGGTTGGCAGCATCCCTCTGTAATGTGGGTGCTATATGTGAATACAGGTCCATGGTCATACTAATATTTGAATGCCCGAGCCGCTCCGACACAACCTTGGGGTGTACTCCCTGCTTTAGCAAAAAGCTGGCGTGAGCATGCCGTAACTGGTGAAACGTTACCTTAATCCCCGCGTTATTGGTTACTTCCTGAAAACGCTTTGTAACGGTTGACGGATGAATCGGGCTCCCATCCTGTAAGCTGCAAATAAGGTCATTGTCTTTATATGCCTCACACTGGGCCATCTTAGCCTTTTTGCTCCTTCCTATGCACTTTAAGCACCTTAACCACTTCGGGAGATATGGCTACTGCCCGTTGGCTAGTTTTGTTTTTAGGCTCCTTGAAGAATAATCCCTGCTCCTTTGTAACATACAGGCCGCGCCTGATATTTATAATCCCCTTTTTAAGGTCAACGTCACTCCAAGCCAGGGCCACTATTTCAGCCCGCCGGGCTCTGTCAATGCTTTATTTTAAAGCTATGCTTAGCAAATACGGGCAAAAAACAAGCCCTTTGGGGGAATTTTAAAAATGGCTAAAAGAACCGCTTTGCTGAACCAGGTATAAAACCATTACCAGGTTATTTATCGTCGTTTGAGGGCATTCTGTGAAGCCGATGAAAAAATCTTTATGTTTTATTTGGCCTTATTTCTCTAACTTTTTTAAACTCCTGAAAAGCTTTATAATTCTCTTTAAGCCGTGTGGAAAGCTCGTCCTCCCGAACTATATAAAAGCCTGCGCTGCAACTTTAGCGTTCCTACATTGGAGATAAACGGCAATGCCGATGAGGAGAGCATCGCCGACATATTTGTGCGCGTGAATTCAGGCGGCAAGGCTCTCGGTGAGGACGACTTCATCTTAACCCTTATATCCGTCTACTGGCAGGAGGGCAGGCAAAAAATCGAGGATTTCTGCCGAAGCGCAAAAATCCCGAAGCAAGGCACGGCGTATAACTTCCTGTTCGAGCCGTCCCCGACCCACATCGTTCGCATGGCAATGAGTTACGGTTTCCAGAGGGCAAGGCTTCACTACGCCTATATGCTGCTTCGCGGGCGCGACTTTGATAACGGCGTTTACTCCGATGCCCTCCGCGTCCAGCAGTTCGATAAGCTGAAAACCGTGCTGGACAAAGTCCTGAATGTTCAGGTCTGGAAAAACTTCATCAAGTGCATTGAGGCGGCGGGTTTTGTGTCCAAGACACTGATTTCCTCCGAAAACGCTCTGGTGTATTCCTACGCGATGTACCTGATTGGGAAGTTCGACTATGGCATGGAGGAATCCGCGCTTCGCAAGCTGATAGCGAAGTGGTTCTTTATGTGTTCCACCCTACATACGAGGGAGTTGTTCAGCCCGACCGCCGACGGGTCAAAAAGTGCGCTCGAACGCCACCATCTGTTCCCTAAGACGTATCTCGCCCGGATTGGAATCACCGACGACCGCGACCGCAACCAAACGGCGAACTTCGCCTTTATTGAGTGGAGCGACAACATTGAAATCCTCGACACCAGTCCGGCTGAGTATATGAAAGACCAGCTTGCAAAGATTCCCGCCGATGAGAAGGACGGCGTATACGCCGTCCACGCCTTGCCCGACGGGTGGGAACAAATGAAGTACGCTGACTTCCTGAGCCAGAGGCGCGGCCTTATGGCAAAGGTGATAAAGCGAGGTTATGAGCGGTTGAAATGAGGTGCTGAATATGACCCGCCGCGAACTCATCGACTTCTGCCTGACGTTTCCCGCCGCCTACGAGGACTACCCGTTTGACGACATAGCGGACGACGGCGCGTGGACGGTTATGCGGCACCGCACGAACAAGAAGTCCTTCGCGCTGATTTACGAACGGCACGGCAAACTGTGCATGAACCTCAAATGCGAGCCGCTCGAAGCGGACTTCCTGCGGCAGGCGTTCGCGGACGTGACGCCTGCCTATCACATGAACAAGGTGCATTGGAACACCGTCACGCTCGGCGGCGACGTAACAGAGGAACGCCAAGAGCTGAATTGAAGGGTTGCAAGGTGTATAATCGTTAAAACTTGCACCGCTCTAAAATCAAGGGGTGTGCCTTTTATCAATAGGTAGTTACTTTGCCAAATTTGAGGGCCTTTCGACCAGTGGCAAAAGCTGTGTATTTTTCACCTAGTCCATTGTGTCTGGAAAGCGTCCGTCAAACACAATGGACTTATCCCCTTCGTGAATCTAACGGAGGGGGTTATTTATTTTATGACGTATCCCATGCATTGAAAAAACATCCCTTCCTACAACTAGCCCAATTTTCATTTAATCGGCCAGCCGGTACCGCAGGGGATGTTGAGTTTGTCGAAGTGCAGGTAAGTGTTTCATGACAAAGATGCCCAGGGCCACCGGTAAGAAGGTTGTATCATCTAACACAGAGACTGCTAATGAAGGAATAAATGTAAAATTAATCATATTACTAATTGCTCTGTTGTATGCTTCAGGAATAACTATTATCATCAAGCGCAAACGGTTATAGACGCCATATCATAAAATATAGTGTCTATCCGCACGAAAGGAGAATTAAAATGCTCCCTTTATTAGCACAGATTTTTATTGGCTATTCATTCCAGAATACAACTTCACCAATTACAGTATTACTACAAATTAATCTTCCTCGCTATCTTCCTCAGAATCTTCTTTATTATCTTTAGCTCCGGACTCCTTTGCTCCGTTATCTTCCTTATTAGGTGATATTTGATTTCCTGTATCCTGTATGCTTTTATTGACATCCTGAACGGCTTTGTTAACGTTCTGGATGCTGTCATTAACATTTTTAATGCCGTCGGTAATGTCCGGCGCATTGCCACACCCGTAAGTAAACAAAGAGAACATAAACATAACAGCTAATATACAAAATGTTTTTTTCATCTGAAAATACCTCCTGAAAAAATAATTTATTTTGTCTACAGCCATGGCAAAACATTCAGATCGCATTTTACCGCAGTTCCAGTAGAATCCCCCCTCCCTCATAATGTATATTTTATGTATTCCCTTTTTTATTCAGAACATTCCATAGCATGTACGTAAACCAATATCTTTTTGTAAGTAGCGTCTGTTTTCCAGATACTTTTACAGCCAGGAGAGTTCTTCGACAGCTGCGGAGGCCGGCCTTCCCTGGTTGTGTGTACCCTTATGACCATCGCTAGATTGGACTTCCGTCACGCTCCTCTCTGGGATTGGTGAAAAGATGACAGCATACATTGACGATGATTCCCAGTATCAGGAACTTATTGACAACCGGTGGATAACCCGGTTGATAACTTGCAAATTTTGGTTATTGTATAGCCCGGTGTCCGATCTGCCTGAAAGTCAACAAATAAGTCACCCGGCATAACGATCTTACCGGGTGACTTTGTTTTTTCGTGTTCACTAAAAGTAAGTTTTGGTGGACACCTTAAAAACTGTAATATTTAAAAATTGGATTTAGGCTGCTGATAATAATTTTTTGGGACACTTTTCAACACACACATTACATTTTAAGCAGTCAGCATCTAAGATCTGTCCTTGCTCTTTATGGTCTAACACGTTAATCCCTACCGGACAGTCCTTTGAACAAAGATTACATCCCTTACAAGAGTCAACATTAAATGTAACGTGATTGATTTTAGTTTTCAATGCTTCAATACTAGCAACATAATATGACATTGTTCCCATCGGGCAAATTGTGCACCAAGTTCTCTGATTAAAGGTAATCCCCAGAATAATCGTCATTAATGTTGTAATGATAACCATTCGGACAAATACCTGCCCTACAGCTGAAGGATCACCCCAGGCAAGTACCAACTGGACAGCAAAAGCACTCATTAGCAGTACAAGAAACAAATTTCTAAACCAATTGCTTTTTATAAACTTTGGTACTGCTTTTTTATAGCTGAATTTTGATATTACAATATCGCTAAAGCTACCCCTTGGGCAAAAGTGTCCACACCACATTCTTCCTTTGAAAAAGGCTGCTATTACAGGGGCCAACATACATATCAATGCTAACGCACCGATGTATGGAAAAAACAATCCTATGCTACAAAAAGCTATTAGTACAATCCAAAACCAATCGTGTATAAATTTTTTCACCGCAACCATCTGACAAGCTCCTCATCAAATATTATTTTTATGACGCCTCATGGGGTACATAAAAATAATACTCGACAACGCTATATTTGTCAATCTTAATATTACGATATTACGATATTTAGTTGTATACGTCTCCCGCCTAACGCAGGAATTCCATCCAGTGTTTGGTAAAGATATTTACATATAGTACAACACATTATAAAATACATTTAAGATAATGGCAGGGGGCGAATATGATGGACAATGGCTTATCGAGATTCATAGATACAGCTAAAAACCTTGGTGCTTATGATGCAAAAATTATTGATCCAAGTACTATAAAAACAGCAGCATGGGTAAGAATGAAGTGTATGTACGGTTGTAAACATAGAAAAGTGCACTGTTGTCCTCCAAATACTCCCACCCCTAAAGAAACTCAAGAAATAGTTGATTGTTATAAGACTGCTTTGCTTATACATTGCAAGGATAAGGACCCTTCAGAAACCGTTTTAAAACTTGAAAGAGCAATTTTTTTAGAAGGGTTTTATAAAGTTATAGGCTACGGGTGTGGAGCCTGTATGTTATGTAAAACCTGTCAAGATGAGAAATGCGCCAACCCCAAAGATGCAAGACCATCAATGGAAGCATGTGGTATTGATGTGTATGAAACAGTAAGAACAAATGGTTTTCCTATTGAGGTTGTGAAGGACAGGAAAAGTAATGGTAATTATTATGGTTTATTACTGATTGAATAGAATTTATCACTATATCCACATGGTCCCTGCAAACGATTTGCAGGTTTTTAGAGTTCGCAAAGAAAAGAGCCCAAGGCTCTTTTCCCTTTCAATCTAATGCTGCTGCTTAACAAAAACCACATTAATGGCCTTTACTAAAGCATTTACTTTGTCACCTTTTTTAAATCCGGCTTCTTCAAAACTGTCTCTCGTCATCACGGACGTGAGTCGGATATTATTATCCCCTCAGCCCCCTACTCACATGCTAACCTGCGCCATAACATTGTCTGTCTTTATATCCTCAATTTCACCATTAATGTTATTACGTACACCAGCTTCCATAAAATTCACCTCCCCTAAATAATATCTTGCTCATTGTCTTATTCTCCCCGACATCAGCTTTTTTAGTCATCTCAAGAAGCGATATGTGATTAACCCTGGATAAATACTTTGTATAAACAAAAAGCAACACCCCGTTGATTGATGGGGGTGTTGCTGCTTTTTATTAGGCCTTAGGTCAAGCTTACGTATAAGGCTCTCTCTTCTTCCTCAAACCTTGCCTCGTATCTTCCCTTCTTATTGATACCAAAGTGATTGAAGAAACCCCTGGCAAAGACTTTGGTCTTCTTGACAGTCTGACCTTCACTTGCTGCCTTGATCCTGATCGTGTTGGTGTCATTATCAAAGGCCAACTCAACATTATCGGCTTTGAGTTTTTCACGTGAAATCTTGTTGAGTACAATCGAATTTTTAGAAAGTGAGACCAGGGGCACCTTTCCCACTTTCTCGCCGCGCGGTTTGTATACTTCAAATGCCATGATTTACCCTCCATTACGTAATATAGAACTAATAGGTATTATAGATCATTGTTTTGCTTGTGTCAATTTTTGCCTTCAATAATTATGAAGACCGGCTATTAAAGGAGCCTTACACCATCTAGTTTGCCCGGATTTTAATGTTAATATATGATTCAGCCCTAAATTATATGCCTATTCGTAATAATTTTGCAATAATAACAAGATATTATTGATAAACCATCTCAACACCGAGCAGTTCCGCTATTCGGCCAAGCGGCAACATTAAATAGCCGCCCTTATCGTAAGGTATAATTTCCTGGTAAACTGTCTGACCATTTACTAAAAATTCCGCTTTTCCAGCGCTCACCCGGACGGTTTTCCCTGCATACATCAGGGTAACAGCTCCGGTTGTTTGATCCTGTTCTATTGTTGTTTCCAGCGCATCGGTAAGTGAGATGGCTGGAATAAATGTATCACTTGTTTTGATGTCGGCGGTAACCGGGTAAACTACCTTTCTTCCGTTGACTGTCAAATAATCAATGTTTACTGATATTCTTCTGGCGCCATTTTTTGCGGGACCAGCCAGCTGGTTATACAGTTTGTTGATAATAGTTTCTTCTATACTTGTAAAACCGCTTTCTGTATACCTGTAATGTCCTCCGTTGATGATAAGGATCACACCGCTATTCTCGTCACGGTCAAAATACATATCACTGATAAGGCCGTAACTCTGCCCGGCATGCCCGGTAAGCCTCCGGCCAGCCAAACTATCAGTAATATGGAAGTTGAGACCTTTTTGCTTGTAAAAACCCTCAAGCCCGCTGCCAAACCACTGCATCTGCTGCATTAAATCCACGGTGACCGGGTTTAAAATACGAACATTTTCGTATACGCCCCCGTTCATATGGGCAATCATGAATTTCGCCAGGTCGGCAGCGCTGGTCCTGATCCCCCCGGCTGTACCCTTGTAGGCATTGCCCAAAGGCAGCGTATTTTCCTGAGTTTTGGGGACTTCACCATCAGCGATATAATCACACGCGGGTACGAATCCCCCCTCGCTGCCCGGTGTATAGAGCACGGCAACCCTGTCGAGTTGGGCTATGCCGGCAAGATCATAACTCGCCTCCATCCCCAAAGGCCGAAAGATGTGGTCATTACAGTAGTCATTGAACCTTTCGCCTGAAATCTTTTCCACCAGGCTGGCGATAATTCCGGAGCCGAAGTTGGAATAAGTAAAACCAGCGCCGGGTCTGTAGGCAGCCCAAGTTGCGCTATCGTTAAAACTTCCGCCAGGCGACAGGATATCCTGAAGCAGGGGTGTATTGGCAGAATTTATCGCCACATTATAACCACCCTTGCCGCCGTTGTCCAGAATGCTGGAAGTATGAGTGAGCAGCATGCGAAAAGTGATTTTATCATCCGGAAAGTTGGGATTTCTAACTGTGAATCCAAGGTAGTCGCTGATATCGTCGTCCAGTCCAAACCTGCCCTGCTCCCAGAGCTGCATCAGAGCAGTGGCTACCACTGTTTTGGATAGCGAGGCGATACGGTAAATGGTATCGGCGCCCGCCGGCCTTTCCCTTTCCAGATCGGAGAAGCCATAGCCTTTTGACCAGACGACCTTGCCGTCCTTGACAAAGACGGCGGATAGCCCCACAATCTGGTCTTGCTCCATGGCTGTTAAAATTTCAGCGTCCAGATCTCCGCCCAAAATATTGGTATGAGGGCTCAAAGCAACTTCACCGGAAACGGGATTATGAGGAACAATATCAGGCTTTTCCCCAAACATCGGTGTTATAGTTGTTATCAGCATAAACTGCGCCAAAAATAAGAGAATTGCCATTTTGAACCAGGAATTATTGTAATACTTCATAGATATTTACTACCTTTCCCGCCAATTAAACGCTTACTTGGCATTATTACTTTATTATCAGATTCCTCTTTTTTTAAAAATTCGTCCCGCCCTTAACAGGTTCCTGCGCAATGCATTTGAAAATTATTGCCTGTTTAACCATTACACAAGAATTAGTCCAAATATGACAAAAAAATACCCTCTCCAACAATTGTTTTCAAGGATATTATCAATTCAAATTATTGATAGCTACAGACGGGCTCATTTACTGCAGGATTTTTAACGACTCCTTCAACTTCTTAAAGGTTACCTCCAGGGACTCAGAAATCACCCTGACATTTCCGATTACCGGCATAAAATTGGTATCACCGCCCCAGCGGGGGACCACATGGATATGAAAGTGTCCGGGCACCCCGGCGCCGGCAGCTTTGCCGATGTTTGCACCCACATTAAAGCCTTCGGGATTGAAAATCCGCAGGACCTTGACCATTTTTTGGGTCATCAGAACAAGCTCAGTTGCTTCTTCCCCGGTCAGGTCTTCAATGTCCGCCACATGCCTTTTGGGCATTATTAAAAGGTGCCCGTTGTTGTAAGGGTAGAGGTTCATTAAGACAATTGTTTTGTCTCCCCGCAGCAATACGAGATTTGCCTCATCCTCATCAGACTGCAATTTTTGACAAAAAACACAGCCCTCCCCGTGGCTGCCTCCTACATAAACCGATCGCCACGGCGCCCAAATACAATCCAAAAGCCCTGCCTCCCTAAGTGTGAATTAAAGAAAAAGCCCGGAGGCTTTTCCTTGATACTTTGCTTTTTGAAGGATAAACCTATAATATATTCAGATCATACCACTTCCGCATTATCATCGCAAGTCACTTACTTTCTGCGGCAATTTGCATGCTAATCTTTTTTAATAAACCCTCTTTGGATACTGCATAACAGAGTTTGGTTAAACCGGACTCCAGCCCTTTTCCATACCAAAGTATATCTCTACTTTTGTACCACACGGAGCATAAATATCTTTTGCCCCCCACTTCAATCTGTACATACTCCTCCTTTTTAGCCAGCATCAGAAAGCCCCCTTCCTAACATTAGCTTCCTACCATTAGTTAATTCATTCGCCAAAATAATGGATAATCCTTTAGGAATTTTCCGACAATTCTCAACATTTAAACACTATTTCCGCCATTTATCTCTGATTGTCGGGGGGAAAGGGGTGATTCTTGCTGCGTCTAAAAAGCGTACCTCCTAATTTTTAATTTGGACAGCCTCCATTTATGACATCTTTTTTAATCCTTATTTTACCGTCTCAACATTAATATTTTTTCCGTCAGTGGTAAAGACAATTGTCCCTCTCTCGTCAGTACGTAAGATGTTCACGCCGGCTTTTTTCAACTTAGCCAGGGTAGTCGGGTGGGGATGGTGGTAATCGTTATCTGCCCCGAGTGAAATGACGGCGTATTCAGGCTTAACTATACTTAAAAAAGCCGGAGAAGTGGAGGAATTGCTGCCATGATGGCCAACCTTGAGGACATCAGCCCTGACGTCGGCGCCACTGTTGAGCATCTCTTTCTCGGACTCCGATTCAGCATCGCCTTCCAGAAGGAACGATACCTCACGGTAGGTGATCTTGATTACCGCTGAATAATTGTTCAGATCATTATAGGAAGAGCCCATAGGGGCCAGGACTTTCACCGAAAGCCCCTCTTCCTCCAGGATATTCACGCCGGCTTTGGCCGTAGTGACCCGCAGCCCTTTACCGGCAATCGCTTCCAGCAGTTCCCGAAAAGTCCTGGTATTGGCCGTAACTTTGGGCAACAGGATTTCGCCAACAGGGAATTCCTGAATAACTGTATCAAGCGAGCCGATATGGTCTTCATGAGGATGGGTGCCAACCAGGTAGTCCAGCCTGGCAATTCCTCGTGCTTCTAAATAGTCAATAATTGCGACGGCGCTGTCATTCTTTCCTGCATCCACCAGCATGTTCCGCCCGTTTGGAAACTGTACGAGTATGCAGTCTCCTTGCCCAACATCTAAAAAATGAACGCGTAAAGCGCCGGGGGAAACCGACAACCCGTTCGACTGTTCGGGGGGTGTGGTTAACCCGCAGCCGGCCAACCCAAAGGCTAAAAACAAAATCAACAACAAGATCGATAATCTTTTCACACTATACCTCTATCTTAAACTGCTACTCAGTTTTGCGCGATTGAAATCGTACCCGTATGGCAAAGTCTTCATACTCTGCTGGCGCCGGACAAGCAGTACGAGGCTATCTTTAATCTTTAAATACCTGGCGCGCCAGCCTTTTGATATCCTCCTTAACAGTGGCTGTAGCCTTGGCGTCGACGCCAATGGAAATTGTAACCACATCCCCCTCCAATGCTTCCGGGGGCAGAAGTTGTCTCGGCAGGTTGAA
Organism: Pelotomaculum sp. FP; assembly: GCF_004369245.1. Classification (NCBI taxonomy): domain Bacteria; kingdom Bacillati; phylum Bacillota; class Clostridia; order Eubacteriales; family Desulfotomaculaceae; genus Pelotomaculum; species Pelotomaculum sp. FP. The sequence goes on from NZ_QFGB01000011.1 coordinate 81,159, forward strand.
TGTCTGCCGTTCATACTCAATTACAGCCCAGTCACCTTCAAAGCGGTCAATTATGTACATAAGGGACCTCCGGTTATCGATTCTTAAGATTTTATTTTAATTTTTACTTCGCCAGAGTTATGTCTTTGTCCTTCCTCAAAAAAAGAAGTCCCCGCTTCTTTTGAGCGAGGCATAAAAAAGTGGCATACACAATAAATGTACCCGGTTCTAGACCTTTTTATACAATAACACCATCTCGCTGCCCACCGCCTTATGAAAAAGTCCCGGCGTCAGCCGGGTCCATTCATACAGATTCCTTAAAAAATTTTGCTATTTATATTGACATCACCCCAAGGGCAACTTATAAACTAAAGATGTGCCCTGAAGCAGCAGTTATTAAACGCTTGCCTGGCAGCAAAAAAACATTGGAGGTAATGAATTTGACTGAAGAAAAACGTTATGATATACGTGCAAAAGATTTAGATGAAATCCCTGTGCGAACTATGCGCGGGAAGGTTACAGAATATCCCAACGACCTCGCCACTTTGATGACGGCCAGTTTAGAAGAAATTATTTCTATGGGCGGAAATTGTTCGGGACCTCCGATCGTACTCTATGATAAGGAAGTAGATTTCAATTCCATGGAGACAGAACTGGAAGTTGCCTGGCCGGTAACAGACAAAGCCCTGGCCAATAAGGTCTTGCCGCCTGTCCATGCGGCGTCGGTAATAGAACATCTGGACCCGGATAATAGCCTGGAAGGCGCTTACGGGGCCTTGTACGCCTGGATCAAAAAAAATGGTTACCATCCGGCTTACCCTATTCGTGAAATATATGATACTGATCCGCAGGCAACATCACCCGAACAACTTTTGATTGAGATCATCCTGCCACTTAAAAAAGAACACGATTAAAAAATATGGGAGTCCAGGTATGCTCAAAATACCAGGACTCACTTTTTTTGCAACACTCATATGGACGCAATTTAATCGTACTTGCTCTACACAGTTTTGGGGTCTTGTGCGAATGAATTCGCACCCACATTATTGAATATTTTCGTATTAATTTGCAATTATAATTGAATGTTTTAGAAGATTAAATCAGCGCCGGGATAAATTTAGCCAGGATGTACACATCCCCTCGATTTGCGACAATCTTATGTTCAACGCTGTCAGGCACTACAACGGTGACACCCGGCTCATAGACAATTTCCCGGCCTGCCATGTACCCCAAACCGGTTCCGCCCACTACCTCATGCAATTCCCATCTTCCTTCATGGATATGGTCCCCGATTTCAAAACCGTCTTCTATTTTCACAAGGTGGCAGCTGAATTTACCACCGTTGGTATCCCCTTTGACCATGTTCTTCTGAAAAACCCCTTTGAATTTGGCATGTGGATACCACTCCAGGTCTTCAACAACTAAATCCTCCTGGCCAAGATAACCTATCTTTCCGGCCAGTATCCGTTCGACAAAATGGTAGTCTCCGCTCATCATTTAAAACCTCCCCTTGCTTATTAATAGAATCCGTTTCCTGCTTAACCTCTTATCCTACCTATTATCAGCAGAAAACCGGGCTATCGCTATAGTACCATATAATTCACACAATATCAGCCTGTCTTATCCATCTGTTGCAAAATTTTCATAATGTTAAAGGGTAAGCGCTGCCGTTATCACATAATGATGAAAAACACCCCCTGCATAATGACGACAGAAGGTGTTTGTGTGAACTGTAGGCCTTATGCAGATTTTCCCTTAAACGGGTGGCTCATTGCCCACCGTGTTCATAGGAATAACCAGGTACTTATGGAAATACCATTCTCCGAATGCAATCAGGGCAAGTGTGATAATCCAGCCTGCCGCCGTTATCGTCATCGTGTAGTGCAGTATTTGATCGGCTATCCCTATTACCAGGGCTGCCATAACCACATCTGCAATAGTTGTATAAACATTCCCGTAACGATGCAGTATCCACAAATCACCTGCTAAGTAGGCCACTATCGTCAGGACCAGAGCTATAACAAAAGCCTGGATGGCGGTTATTTGGCTGAATAGAGGCAATAACACGATGCTTATGATAGCAATCATAACAAATTTTATTAACAGTGCTGTAACATGTCTACTAAATATCATCATTTCACCTCCTTTTCTTTTTAGTATGAATCATTTTTTGTTTTTTATACATAAAAAAACCCCATCATTGGGGTTCATAACCAACATGTATTCTGGTTTGTTAACTCGACTATTCTTTTATGGTGAGTATAAAGTTATTATCAGCACATAGCAACTATTCTGCTTTGGTGGATCATTTCCGCCCGACAATATTTAGCTTTATTATGCCGAACGCCCGCTGCCGGCCAAACGTTCTTCGCCGTGGTCTGCCGGATTATCCTCAATCTGTCTGAAGCGCTGCACAGAGAGCTGGATATTCTGGCGCTCCAGTTCCAGGACACGTTTCTCCAACTTTTCAATATTTAATTGCAGGCAAGAGAGCACGTCTGCTACCGGGTCGGGGAGCAGGTCGTGACGCAGGTCAATTTCTTTTTCCCCGCTTCTTTTTTCATCTAATACCTTTTTCCCATTTTGAACTACCACCCTACCAGGTACCCCCACAACTGTACTGTCCGGTGGAATGGCTTTTAGAACAACCGATCCGGCGCCAATTTTAACGTTATCACCAACGGTAAAGGAACCTAAAACTTTGGCGCCCGAACTTACTACAACGTTATCGCCTATGGTTGGATGTCTCTTGCCCTTTTCTTTACCCGTGCCCCCCAGAGTGACACCCTGGTATAGGGTAACGTTATTGCCGATTTCAGCGGTTTCGCCAATAACCACGCCCGAACCGTGGTCGATGAAAAGGCCCTCCCCTATTTTCGCTCCAGGGTGGATTTCTATCCCGGTCAAAAAGCGCCCAAACTGGGAAATCAACCTGGCCGTAACAAACCAGCGTCTCTGATAAAAGGCGTGCGCTACCCTGTATATCAACAGGCCGTGCAAACCAGGGTAGCAAAGGATTACTTCCAGTGTTGATTTTGCGGCAGGATCCCGTTCCATTACTACACTTATGTCCTTTCTAAGCCGGCTAAACATAGCTGTCATCCTCCCAAGTGAGATAGTTAAAAATAATCACACTATTCAGATTGATTTAATAATAATTATTCCGGCAGTCGATCCTTATCTTGAGTGGTAGGTCGGCCTGCAACGGAAATATATGGTTAGTTTAGTAACCTAATTGAAAAAGTATACTTTAATCATATTAAACTACTAGGTTTTTGTCAACTACAATAATGCTCGCCACAATAAAAAAGTCACCGTGGTTAGCACTCACAGGCGTGCAGAAAAGAAGGTACCAATTATGTTAATATCTACTACCTTAATTAACAAAAACAAGCAATAGGCCGCAATAATTACGTTTTATAACATCTATTTCAAATGATACCGCTGGATGTATATATTACCACCAAATATTGTGGGCATTATAGAACACAAATGTATAAAAAATACATATTTTACAGAGACGAATATGAAAGGAGCGAGACAGTTGATAAACGAAATAACAATTCTTCCCGGTTTGGATAAAAGAGGGTTAAGAGAAAAATTTGATCAAATTACGCTTGCTGCCGGAGAAACCATATCGATCGTCGGCCCTACCGGCAGCGGTAAAACTGCTTTTATAACCGACATCGAGCTTCTTGCCCAGGGGGATACCTCTACCAAGCGCCGCTTGCTGGTCAACGGCCAGGTTCCCAGTGATGATGTCAGAAGCAATCCCTCTCTTAAGCCAATCGCCATGATTACGCAAAATACCAAATGTTTTGCAGACGTCTCAACTGAAGAGTTTTTGGGGATCCATGCCCGTGCCCGTGGAATTCATGATGATATGGTTGTCTATGAAACCATAGACCTGGCCAACAAGTTTACAGGAGAAAAAATCGAAAAAGATAGCAGAGTTACCGTCCTGTCCGGCGGACAAACCAGATCCCTTTTGGTGGCCGACGCCATGTTAATTGGCGCTGCTCCTGTAATCCTGCTGGATGAAATCGAGAACGCCGGGATTTTCAAGCGTGAGGTCGTCAGAATGATTCAGGATACCGGGAAAATAGTTGTTTTCGTGACCCACGACCCGGTCATTGCCCTGTTAACCCAAAAGCGCATCATCATGGAGAACGGGGCGGTCAAAAGAATCATCCACCGCAGCGACCTGGAGGTTAAAGCTGCGCACAACCTGCTCGAACTTGATGATAGGGTAGATATCATCAGAGAGAAATTAAGAGCAGGAAAAATGATTACCAAAGAACTTATTGCAGTAAATTTCGCGTAATACTTAAGATTAGTGGAGGTGCCTTTTTTTGAAACTTCTGGTTATCGCCGGGCCCCCCTCAGCCGGTAAAACTGCGCTGGTGAAACAGATTGTCAGGCGACTGCAGGGTGAAATGCGTATTGCTTTTTTAAAAATTGACGTGGTAAAAGCCTTTGAGGATATCGAATTGCGAAAAGAATTCAATATCATAACCAGGAAATGGTATTCCGGCGACCTGTGTCCCGACCATGCCGGTGTTATGATTATGGCTGACGCTATCGAGTGGGCGGCCTCTAACTACTCGGACCTGTTAATTATAGAAAGCGCAGGTCTATGCCTCCGCTGTTCGCCCTACCTGAACCAGGGTCTGGGCGTGGTCGTGCTCAGCTCAATTTCCGGCATCCACACCCCGGAAAAAATGGGCGCCATGGTAAGCCTCGCGGACATAGCCATCGTTACCAAAATTGACCTGATCAGCCAGGCCGAACGGGAAGTGATGACCCAGAAAATCAAGGAGGTCCACCCCGGGGTCATTCTAATGGAAACAAACGCCCTGCAGGGTACTTCCCTGCACCACCTGTATGCTTTGATTAAAGATTCACCGGATATTGAGGAGGAAAACCTGCTCCTCAAGGGTAACCCGCCTCTTGGAACCTGTACCATCTGTATTGGCAAAAAAGAAATTGGCTGGAAGCATCACTTTGGCATCATCCAGAAACTGGATGGTCAAACTGCCGAATACCTGTACCGAGGTGAATGATATGCCGCCACTGGAGTCTTGGCTTCCGCCGGGGAAAAACTGCGGGCTATGTGGTGAAAGCAGCTGTAAAAGCTTTCTGCGCATGATCAATACAGGACAGAAAAATTATAACGACTGCCCTTTTTACAGTGACAGGCAAACGTGCCGGCAGTCTGAACATTCAAGTGAAGCAATTTATACGGGTAAAGATATTTTGGGCCATCCTTACGATTTTGTACTGGGCCCTCTGCCGGGTGAAATCTCAGCCCGTAAAATTGTCCTGCCTTTCCGTTCAGATTTGGTAGAAAAAATGAATATCCAAAAAGGTGACCTGGTCCTCGGCCGCCCGATGGGGGCCGGTTGCCCGATACCGCATGTACTGAAGGTCATCAAGGCGGAAAAAGTCACCGGGCTTTTATATACTTGGGTGGTCGGTCCCAAGTACTCCAGGGAACAAGAAGTCAAGGACGTTAACGCTTATCATATGATTGGGTTTGAGGGAATTGCCAACAGAGTAACCAGGGAACCCGCCTTTGGTTGCCGGGTCACTTTTCTACCGGGCTTTTGTATGATGGCTTTAAACCATACCGGACTTATTAACATGATTTTACAAAAGAGCTGCGGCATGCATGTGCGTATCGAAGATATCCGCATTCTGGCCGGTATGGATTAGTGAAGCACAACTACAGATGATAAGAAGCCATTCCTTTGTGAACAGCTTCTTATCATCTTCAAACCTGGAAAACAACACTTTCAAAGACCATGCATGGCCTCGCCCAGGTCGCGGGAAACTTCGGGCAAAACATGTGGGTCGTTGTAATGGGTGGTGGCTGCGACAATGGCCTTGGCCCTGGCCGGTGCCATGCGGGCACACCGCCGCCCGGATATCGGCCGGAACCCTCTCCAGCGCCATTACGGCGCAGGCTCCGGCCTCCTCGGCAATTTTGGCCTGTTCGGGTGAGGTGACATCCATGAGCACACCATTTTTGAACATTTCGGCCAAGCCTTTTTTCAAGGTCAAGGTCCCGTTTTCTACCAACTATAACCCTCCCGTTCGTATCCCCCCAACTTATGCTTAACCGGTTATTACGGCTCCTGGAAGAGTGGTGTGCTCAAATAACGTTCACCTGTGTCAGGTAATATTGCTACAATAAGTTTGCCTTTATTCTCGGGTCTTTTCGCAAGCTGGATGGCGGCAAAAGCAGAGGCACCCGAAGAAATCCCCACTAAAAGTCCTTCTTCCCTGGCTAAACGACGGCCAATTTCAAAAGCCTCTTCATTTTTGACTTTAAATATCTCATCGACAAGCTTTAAATCCAATACATCCGGTACAAAGCCGGCGCCAATTCCCTGTATCTTATGCGGTCCCGGATTTCCCCCGGAAAGCACCGGCGAGTCAAATGGTTCCACTGCTACCACCTTGAAGTCTGGTTTACGGGACTTAATAACTTCTCCCACACCAGTGATGGTCCCGCCGGTACCTACCCCGCCGACCACAATATCCACCTTGCCGTCTGTGTCGTTCCAGATCTCTTCGGCAGTCGTGGCGCGGTGAATGGCCGGGTTGGACGGGTTTTTAAACTGCTGGGGAATAAAGGAATTGGGGATTTGGGCGGCAAGTTCCTCGGCCTTGCGGATAGCGCCTTTCATGCCGTCTGACCCGGGGGTCAGGACCAGTTCAGCGCCGTAGGCTTTTAAGAGGCTGCGTCTTTCTATACTCATTGTGTCCGGCATGGTCAGGATTAAGCGGTATCCCCTGGCCGCGGCTACAAAAGCAAGGGCTATCCCCGTATTACCGCTGGTAGGTTCAATAATAACACTATCCTTGTTGAGCAAGCCTTTGTCTTCCGCGTCTTTAATCATGCTGTAGCCGATACGGTCCTTGACGCTGCCGGCGGGGTTAAGGCCTTCCACTTTAACAACTACTTCTGCTTCCAACCCGGCCGCAACTCGCTGCAACCTGAGTAATGGGGTCCTGCCGATTAACTCCGTAAGGTTATTTGCAATTTTAGCCATGTTTCATCTGCCTCCTGTGTTTTTTACTTATTTAATTTGTTAAATTTAATTTGTTAAAATTTTTGCTCCTGAAAGTTCTTTTCCTTCGTTTAGCGCTGGTGCAAATTGGTGTACACACCGGTCGGCGCAAACGATCAGAACTGTCATGTCTGCCATTCCTCTTACGATTTGAATCCTAAAAATATAGCAACATCCAAAACATAGTATTATTATATGAATACTAATTTTATATCACATACAATAACTTCAGTCAATAGCTGTATAAGAGAATTTTTGTGGCGAATACTTTCCTGTACCTCTTGATATCCGGTCATTCCACGAGCAACATGTTTATTCAACCAGTTGCTTATAAAAAAGGCCGTATCTCATAATTAATGAGACACAGCCCTTGATTAACCAGTTAGCAGTTTTATCCTTTATTATTGAAATTTATACTTTAGCAAGCGCTTGCTCCAAATCATCGATTAAATCATTGACGCCTTCGATCCCGATTGAAAGTCTTACCAAATCCGGGGTAATACCAGCAGCTTTTTGCTCTTCCTCATCCAGTTCCGCGTGAGTTGTACTTGCCGGGTGAATGACAAGTGACTTGGCGTCCCCAACATTGGCCAACAGAGAGAACAGTTTTAAACTATTAATAAAGTTCTTTCCCGCTGCCACTCCACCTTTTATCCCAAAGGTAAATATTGAACCTGCGCCTTTTGGCAGGTATTTTTTTGCCAGGGGATAATACTGGCTTCCTTCTAGTTCAGGGTAATTAATCCAGGAAACTTTGGGATGCCGGCTTAAATATTCTACAATTTTTCTGGTGTTGGCAACATGTCTTTCAATTCGTAGAGATAAAGATTCCAGCCCTTGCAGGAATAAGAATGCACTGAATGGACTAATTGCCGCGCCTGTATTTCTTAAAAGCTGCACTCTTGCTTTTAAAATGTACGCCCGTGCCCCTAAGTCCTGTGCATATCTAATACCACCATAACTCTTGTCCGGCGTGGTGAAATCGGGGAATCTACCGCTTCCCGCCCAGTCGAATTTGCCACCGTCAACTATGACTCCTCCAATGGTAGTGCCATGCCCGCCAATGAATTTAGTAGCGGAATGAACGACTACATCCGCACCGTATTCTATAGGTCTGAGGAGGTATGGGGTTGTAAAAGTACTGTCAACAATAAGCGGCAATTTGTTCTCGTGAGCTATTTTGGCAACAGCTTCAATATCCAAAACATTTATTCTGGGGTTTCCGATAGTTTCACCATAAAGTGCCTTTGTCTTATCAGTGATAGCTTTTCTGAAGTTTTCCGGATCATCAGGATCAACAAAGATTACATTAATTCCCAATTTTCTCAAGGTAACTGAAAACTGCTCATAGGTTCCGCCATATAAGGTACTTGCAGCAACTATTTCGTCACCTGCACTGGCAACATTAAGAATAGCATATAAGATTGCCGCCGACCCTGATGATGCTGCCAGTGCGCCAACGCCGCCTTCCAATGCTGCAATTCTTTTTTCAAAAACATCCTGAGTCGGATTCATAATTCTGGTATAGATATTTCCCGGCTTTCTTAAATTGAACAGATCTGCAGCGTGATCTGCATCTTCAAAGACATACGATGTTGTTTGATAAATTGGGACTGCTCTTGCTCTTGTTGCCGAATCCGGCTCTTCCTGCCCTGCATGCACTTGTAGTGTTTCAAAACTTAGTTTCTTATTGCTCACTTTTATCTCTCCTCGTTAATAATATCTTTAAGACATACTATCATAAACCATAATTATTAAGTATTTTCCTCAAATTAGAGACATACGTCTTAACCTCAGTATAATATGATAACAACACTCTCCCTTCACCCGCATAGCCATATGATTTATTCTCAAAAACCTCCTTTATCCAATTTCGTTTATGTTATAAGGTGTTTCCTGATATACGTAATAATTGAGCCAGTTTGAAAACAGCAGGTTGGCATGACCCCTCCACTTTACGACAGGTGTCTTTTCCGGATCATCATCCGGAAAATAATTTTTGGGAATATTAATTGGAAGCCCTTTTGCCACATCCCGGTCATACTCTGATTTCAATGATAGTGGGTCGTATTCCGAATGTCCCATAACAAAAATTTGGCGGCCACCTTTAGATGACACTATATAAACACCAGACTCTCTTGATTCAGACAGTATTTCCAGCTCTTTTACTTTCTCAATGTCATCTCTTCTCACTTCTGTGTGTCTTGAGTGGGGTGCAAAGAAAATATCATCAAATCCCCTGAGCAGCCTGATATTCTTTTTGTTTACTACATGGGGAAAAACACCAAACATCTTTGCCGGAAGTTGATACTTGGGAACACCAAAATGGTGGTATAACCCGGCCTGCGCTCCCCAGCATATGTGAAATGTTGAGTATACATGGTGCAGGCTCCATTCCATAATCTTGACCAACTCCGGCCAGTAATCAACCCCCTCATAATCCATCTGTTCAACGGGGGCGCCGGTTATGATCATACCGTCGAATTTCTTTTCTTTGATCTCTTCAAATTTTTCATAGAACTTAAGTAAATGTTCCCTAGGGGTATTCTTTGAAGAATGAGTTTCCGGGTGCAGTAGAGTTACATCCACCTGCAAAGGTGAATTACTCAAATGTCTTAGTATCTGTGTTTCAGTTGTGATTTTGTTGGGCATCAGGTTTAACAAAACAATACTGAGCGGTCTTATATCCTGGTGGACTGCACGCTCTTCATTCATAACGAAAATGTTTTCATTATTTAAAATCTCTGATGATGGAAGATCATCAGGAATATTAATAGGCACCTAACACACCCCTTTCAAAATTAAAAATCCTCTTTCCTAATGAAAGAGGATAAATTTGGCATAATCTCTCTCTCATCTCTCAATGTTTCCATTGCAGGAATTGGCACCGCTGTATTTTTAACAAAATACCGGTTGCCGGGCTTCATCGGGCCAGTCCCTCCACCTCTCTGGATAAGAGTCCTAATATTAAATTATCGATTGAATTCCTACTAATGATATTTCATTAGTGTTATTAATTGAGATTTATTTTATTGCTTTTATCAAGGTTTGTCAATAACTTTTTTAGGAGGTGTGTGTTCATTCTGTGATAATGTCACCCTGAAATATTTCTGAGAAAATGTCACCCTGTAAGTGGTCTGAGGTTTTTTGGAGGAGTGACTGGTCAGTAGCGAGAGGGTCCCCGGGACCAGCTATGGCCAACTACCGTTATCTCGGGCAGAGTTCCAGAGCCTGGCTTACCTTATCCAGGGACTCCTCCGGCGTGAGAACCGCACGGCATACCACGGGCCTTTTTTCCCACTTATTGAAACCGTGCTTGCAGAAGCGGCACTGGATGTTGCAGGACAGGCTGACCGGCAGGTGAATCCTTCCGTATTTATGGTGGGCTTCTCCGTTGAAGCAAGGATGCTTTTTAATCAGGTGATTGTGGACTGATAACTCCACCTTATGCGAAGCTTTGCATAACCCGCCCTGAGGTGTGCCGAAATCAGTAGATGGAATTTGCCTTCTTCCATGTATCCGGCTTTGAGCCATGCCCATTATCATGTCTAGTACTGTTCCATCTGCAATGTGTATTTTGTAAGCAGGTTATTAAAGTAGTAACTCAGTGTATTTTATTTATAAGCTTCTTCCTATCAACAAGACGTGGCGGCTCCTCAAACCAGCTGTTGTCTATCATAATATTTGTTCCGTCCTCTGCAAAGTCTCCGGCTTCAGTCATGATAAGAAGATACTTCGCCTTGAGGTCATGTCTAAAGTTCAAGGTCATAAGATAAGCATATTCCATTGCACCGCAGGTACTTATCAATCCGATGTGAAACATCATCAATTTATCCGAAACGGGAGGTTCAATTGAGTCTGTCACCATAGCGTCCCAAAACATGGGGACAGGAATATCTTCTTCTCTTAAATGAGCGCTAAATATGCCCATTATTTTATCTGAAAGTTTTATACCTCTTTCAATGTAATTCCTAACCTGCTTCGACTTGGCTACCTGCCTGAACCCGGTCATAAGATTCTTCCCCACGGAGTTTAAGAAAACTATGTGAAAAGACGTAGCAATCTCTTGAGCGAGAGAAGGTCTCTTCATGCCGAGGAACCCGGTTAAGAAGTTTTGTTTTTTAACAAAATCAGTTACTTTAGAAATAGTAACATTAGGATACCTGATATAAAGGCCCTTAGAAAGCAGGGTGTTAGTAACCTTGTCAAAATACTCCATAGACGAGACGATACTCTTATTGAAGACCTCCCTTACATCAGAACGGGTTAATAGCCCCCATGTAAGGGTATTTCTGGGCATAATAAATCTTTCAAGACAAAATAAATAGTAAATACAGAAGATATCGGAATAGAGACGAGGCGCCCCTAGGTTAATATCTTCTGCAGTAAAACCTACCGGTTGTGGTAAGTTATCCTGTTCCATGATATTTCTAATGTCTTTTGCCCTCTGCTCATATAACTGGACGGCTTCTTCAACTAAAGGTTTAATATCACTATCCTCAACGTGCCGGGAAAGGTGTTTTACGAAGACGGAAACCATATCGACATTCAGATATGTGTTCCAAAGGTTACCGATTTCCGATGAATTTAATCCAGGGTAACAACAAAAAGGTTCTTCATTAATAATGTTACTACTACCTATTAAAGGTGTTTCCATTTAATGGGCCATCCTCCCACCGTGATGTAAGTCAATAGCTATATTTTTTTCTTTACTTATTTTGCCGTTGTCTGTAGCTATTATGCGTTATTTGTATTTGGACCCGCAAACCCAGATGACCTAGGAGGCTTCCGGTAGCAGCCGAGATTTAACCAACAGGGATAGTACAGCTTCTTTCACTGTGATGTGTTGCAGGTAGAGCCTTGCTCGAGGCGAGGAACTATGTTTCGTAGCGATTTTCAAAAAAACAGGTAATCATGAACCAAACTTAGCCCGCCTATCTGGTTTCCGTTAAATACTACGTCGAACTTTAACTAGTAAGGCCCCCTTTAATACAAAATATCCCTATTTCTCCCCCCCTTCCGATATGGCTGAATTCATTATAAGAAAAACTTTTTACGAAACCATCTCAAAGATGTTACATTTCTATCACATTTCAGGCCTATTACTTAAAGTCAAAAAATTGGGACGGGAGTTTAATCTCCCCGCCCCTGGCTTGTTGATATTATTCTTATATTTGGTCTCCTTCTGCCGTCACACCCCCACCGCAATGGTTGATAAAGAGCCATCTTTCGTGCTATTCATCCATACAGTTCATCGGGCCAAGACCGTTCTTGCTGTGAAACTTATGGATCAAAAATTTGTTCCAGATATTAGCAATGAAGCCATAGTCTGCATAACCTAATAGAAACCTGACGGTGAGGGGGTATAGCGTGAAAACATTCACAGCAAGGGTTGAAGGCCCCTGAGGTTAAAAAAGAGTATAGCAAACAAGCCCTAACAGAAGCAGAGCGTAGAATGGGTTAAGCGGGCAGCGTGATATGCTCGGGGCTTATAACGCCTTGGGTAATCAAAAGTTTGGCAGCCTGCCTCAAAGCTTTCTCCTTTTGCTTATTGCGAAGCTCTATCGGTATATCGACCTGAAAAAGGTCGCAGGGATTAAACACTTCGCCG
>NZ_QFGB01000012.1:0-93751 GCF_004369245.1 Pelotomaculum sp. FP
TTTCACGATCTGCTTCATTTGCATGCATTTTTCAGCTTCCCTAAGAGAAAAGAGCATCCTGATAAGCTCTTCTGCCCTCATGATGCTCTTTTGCCTTGCCGACTCTTTGCTTATCTTAATGACATTGGGCTTTAGCCCGGAGTTTTTATGATTAGGATTCCCGCAAAAAACACCGGCCTGTTTTCCTCTTTGGCTTTGTTAAACGCCTCTTCCCCCCAAGGATACCAGTCCACCTGTATCCAACCTAATAAATCTCCATAAAAAAATTAGCCGATTAGTTAAACAGTGTCAACTTTTTGGATTACAAACTATATCATGGTATATCAAACCCTTCTGCAGATATTGCCATACACTGGAGGGAACTTTAGTGATCTTCCATGAAGTTAATTGGCTTCGCGCAGGCGCCGGCAAGCTTTGCCCGCAAGTGAAAAAGGCTGCTTTGGAGTGGTATCGCCCGCTTAAAAGGGTACCCTGCTTTTTGCAAAAACCATTCAAATACCTAAAACAGCTTTGGCGTAAAATACCGGTTATTGTTCAGGTAGCGGAAAGCAGATCGGAGTCGTGCTCTTTTACGGATCTGGCAAATTCCGCGAACTGCACTGTTCAACGGACCCTATCGCTAATAAATGCATTTTCCACCAGAGTAAGCTCAGGGCAACTGGAATTACTGGCGCAAAACAAACTTGTTAAGAAAATTTGGTATGACCGTGAGGTTAGGACTGTGCTTGACGTGGCTTCTCCAGCGGTCCAGTCCGCGCCATTGTGGGAACACGATATTACAGGCAAGGGAATTGTAGTAGCGGTGTTGGACACGGGAATTTATGAGCATCCCGATTTATCCGGGCGAATTGTGGGGTTTAAAGATTTTATTAAACAAAAAAAGAAACCTTACGATGACAACGGGCATGGCACTCATGTCGCCGGAGATATAGGCTCCAACGGGAGTCAATCCTCTTTTCTATACCGGGGGCCTGCTTCCGAAGCCAGCCTGGTAGGGATAAAGGTCCTGGATAAGATGGGTTCGGGTCTACTATCCACCGTTATTGAAGGTATCCAGTGGTGTATCGACAACAAAGAAACCTTGGGCATCAGGATACTCAACATATCACTGGGAAGCACGGCTACAGAGTCTTATACCGACGACCCGGTCTGCCAGGCTGTAGACAAGGCTTGGTCAAACGGGATCGTGGTTTGTGTTGCGGCGGGAAACGAAGGGCCACAGTCAACAACCATCAGTTCACCCGGCATTTCTCCCCATGTGATTACTGTTGGCGCAGTGGATGACAAAAATACAGTAGCTCTGAATGATGACCAGGTGGCTGAGTTTTCCAGCAGGGGACCTACCATTGACGGACTGATAAAACCTGATTTGTTAGCTCCCGGGGTTAATATTATTTCCTTACGTTCACCCTGCTCAAAAATTGATAAACAGAGTAAAGAATCCAGGATTGCCACCTGGTATTTAGCGCTTTCCGGAACATCAATGGCAACACCGGTATGCTCCGGGGTGGTTGCCCAAATGCTGCAGTCTGACGGCTCACTAACCCCGGACCAGGTTAAAAAACGACTTATAGAAACTTCAAAAACACTTGCCGGTCTTGATCCTAATATTCAGGGGGCGGGGGTAATAGACGCCATAAGGGCAACCTGTATAATGGCTGAAGTTTGATGAGTAAAAAATATCCAGTTGGCCGATACCAAAGATGTAGGTGCGACTTCATTTTTCGTTTTATTGGAGCCGGGAAACTACAGGGCTGTTGACTTTTCCCGATGAGACGGGTAGAATTTTTTTGAGGACAAAATTTCATTTTACAAAGGAGAACTTTGATGCGCTTCTAATCCTGCTGTTACTTTAAAACAATAACATTCATTTGTGAATGCTTCTCCAGCAGGATTGGTATGCCCTTCAGGCGAATATATGTTTATTTTTTTTGCTTTTAGCAAAGCATATTATTCATTATGCACAGACCATCCTCTCTGGAGAAAAGGGAGGTTTTTTTATGCTTATATTAGAGGCGAACAATATCAAAAAACAATATGGAGACCGTCTGGTTTTCAGTATCGATAGTTTAAAAATTTACCAAAACGACCGGATTGGTATTGTCGGCATCAATGGCTGCGGGAAAACGACGCTCTTAAATGTTTTAACCGGTAATGAGTCTCCCGGTGCGGGGACAGTATGGCGTTACGGCGGACACGCCTATATCACTCAATTGGATGATCCCCCTGACCGTGCTTTGGACCGGATGATGGGTAAAAAGTTTCGCGTTCCTGATAGCGAATGGGAAACTATGAGCGGTGGAGAAAAGACCCGTTTAAAAATTGCCCGGGGATTCAGTGCCCCCTGTTCAATCCTGTTTGCAGACGAACCCACCTGCAACCTTGACCTGGACGGGATCCGGCTGCTGGAAGAACAGCTAAAAAAGTTCGAGGGAGCACTGGTGATAGTTTCCCACGACCGGTCCCTGATGGATGCGCTGTGCGCCAAAATACTGGAAATCGAAAATGGAAAAGTGACCGAATACGCCGGCAACTACAGTGCTTACAAGCGGCAGAAGGAGGCTGAAATCGAGAGGCGCCGGTTTGATTACGAACAGTATGTCAGGGAGAAGCACCGGCTGACCGAAGCCATCATAGAAATTAAGCAAAAATCTGTGGCGATGAAAAAAACACCATCCCGCATGGGCAACTCGGAAGCCCGGCTCCACAGGCGCAAGACAGGCGAAAAAATGGCCAAGGTGGATAGAGCGGCAGCGGCCATAGAAAAGAGAATCGGGCAGTTGGAGAAAAAAGAAAAACCGGCGAAACCTGTTGAGGTTAATATGTACTTGCAGGAACAACGCCGGCTGTACTGCCGCTCAGTCATCACTGGGCAGGAAGTCAGCAAATCTTTTGGTAATAAGCTGCTGTTTGATAAAATCTGTTTTGAGGTGCCTGCCGGAAGAAAAGTCGCTCTGGTCGGGGACAACGGCAGCGGGAAAACTACCCTGCTCAAAATGATTGCGGCGGGAGAAAAAGGGATCACCTTAGCGCAAAATGCGCGTATAGGCTATTTCCGCCAGGATCTTGGCATTCTGGATGAAGAGAAAACGATTCTTGAGAATGTAATCAAAGATAGTGTTTTCACTCAGCGCGATGTTCGGTTGATGCTGGCGCAATTACTGTTTAAGGATGAATATGTCCATAAAAAGGTCAAAGTGTTGAGCGGGGGGGAAAGAGTAAAGGCAGCGCTGGCCAAAATCTTTGTCAGCGGGTATAACATTATTGTGCTGGATGAGCCAACCAATTACCTGGACATCTATTCTCTGGAAGCATTGGAAAAGGTAATGAAAGAATACAGGGGCGCCATCTTGTTCGTATCTCATGACCGGAAGTTTATCGACGAAATTGCCGACCAGGTCATCGTCCTGCAAAAGGGAAAGGCCCTCCAGTATGCGGGGAATTACAGCGATTACCTGCAGTATATGGAGTCAAAAAACCAGCAAAAACCTGAACAAGAACGGATCATGCAACTGGAAAACCGTCTAAATGAGGTGGTCGGGCGTTTGTGCGTCTCAAAACAGGAAGATGTCGAAATTCTGAACACCGAGTATGAAATAATACTTAAAGAGTTAAAACGATTGAGAAAAAGTGGGTTATAGAAGCTTATCGACCTACTTGAAATTCCCCAAAAAAGATAACGGTAACGGATCAAAAAATACTGTCTGGTATCATAAATCAAGTACTAAGACGGCGGTTATTAATTAATATAATCGCCGTATGTTTTTGCTATCACATGGGTCAAACAATTAATAAGTCAATATTTATATTAATAAGTCAATTTTTATATTAATTTGTCTTATAAAATATTACATTAATGAGAGGAACTGCAAATTTTTCGCCGAAATTAACCATAAAAAGGAGGTATGGGTATGTTAAGAAAAACTGTCATGAGCATGGTACTTGTTTTCATCCTGACTCTAGCCCTTGGCCTGGTTACAGCGCAGGCTAAAACAACGGACAGCAAAACACCTGCAGTCGATGTCATGACCCAGGCAATCGGCTCGGCTGCGAAGGAAGCAGACAACAGTAGCAGCCTGGCTACCGTCACCAGGAAACAGATCAACGACAATATCTACGAGTACACTATGGTTATTAAAGTTGGGAAAGGTCAATATGATAAGATCGGCATTCACAGGATCGTAAAGGAAGAATCCCCTTGGGTTCCCATTGCGGCGGAAAAAGCAGTCATGATGATACATGGTGATTCCTGTAATTTTAACACTGCCTTCGGAACAATACCGGGTCAGCCGGCTTCGGACTCCCTGAGCGCCTTTTTAGCGCAAAAGGGCGTTGACGTCTGGGGAATAGACCTGCGATGGACATTTGTACCCGATACTGCAACTGACTTCACTTTTATGAAAAAATGGGACACCAAACTGCACGTTAAGGACATCAAGCTAGCCGTGAAGTTTGCCAGAGCTGTCAGAGCACTGACCGGAAGCGGTCATGGGAAAATTTTCATGCTCGGCCACAGCCGGGGCGCCCAGTTCCTATATGCCTATGCCAATAATGAATCACAACTACCGGAACCTGCCCGTGACCTCAGAGGGATTATCCCCATGGACATGGTCTATAAGTTTTCTCCGGCAGACAGTCTACTGGCCCAGGCAGCCCTGGAACGTTACCAGGCCTATAAATCCCTGTACGACTCCGGAACCTACGTGAACAATGACGGGCAGAATCTCAAGGGCCTGGCCTGGTTGACTGCTTCCGATCCCGATGGAATATCCCCAATAATTCCGGGGTTTACCAACAAACAGGCTGCCCTGTCTGTATTAACTGCAACCTATGCCACCTACCAGCCCCTTCAGCCTATCACGCCTTTCTACCACTACCTTGCTGGTACATTTGACGAGAACGGCTTGCCGGATGGACTCCAGTATGTAGAGCAAATGGACAAGATTTTAGAAATCGCCCTTGCCAGTCCCAGTTTCCAAAGTATGGGAGAGATTATCGACGGAGAGGCCATCATTAGTGGCGCTGTTGAAGTGCCCTATGACGATCACCTGGCCGACATCAAGCTTCCTGTGCTTTACGTGGGTGCGGCTGGAGGTATGGGAGAATACGGAGTCTATACCACCACCCTGCTGGGAAGCAGTGATGTAACAGTACAAGTAGTCACCTTGCTGCCGGCAGAGGCCAAAGCGCTGGACTACGGGCACGCCGACTTAATTTGGGCGGATAACGCTGAAGAGCTGGTTTGGGAGCCGATCTACGACTGGCTTGAGCTCAGATAAACACGTGAGGGAAGCTGCACAACAATATCTATCAGCGCCATATCGGCGCTGATTTTCATTATCGCGTTTGTAGAAGCTTATAGCTTTACTTAAATTTAAATAATATATATAATACTGGTAATAGGTTAAGAGCTTTGGTCTGGCATCACAAAATTCAATATTATGACGGCGGTTATTAAATAACGTAATCGCCGTATGTTTTTGCTGTTTTTTTATCAGAAGAAGTTCATTGAAAGGTGGTTTTGCAATGCCCAGGCAAATATTTATAACAGCAATAGATCAAG
Organism: Pelotomaculum sp. FP; assembly: GCF_004369245.1. Classification (NCBI taxonomy): domain Bacteria; kingdom Bacillati; phylum Bacillota; class Clostridia; order Eubacteriales; family Desulfotomaculaceae; genus Pelotomaculum; species Pelotomaculum sp. FP. The sequence goes on from NZ_QFGB01000012.1 coordinate 5,564, forward strand.
AAAGATTACAGAAACTCATAAATGAAGCAAAAGAGTTTAATGCAGGCAGCAAAGAATACCTCAAAAACCTTGAGCGGGAACTAAAACGGGCACATGTTGTAGCTTCCGAAAAAATTCCTCATAATGTGATTACCATGAATTCAAAGGTATCGTTGAAAGACTTAGACTCCGCTGAAAAAATGATTTATACGCTGGTTTACCCCTCTGACGCCAACCTGCTGGAAAACAAGATTTCTATACTGGCGCCTGTAGGGACGGCAATTCTCGGCTTCCGTGAGGGAGATGTCATTGAATGGGAAGTTCCTGATGGCCGGGTTAGGCTGGAAGTAGAAAAGATCATTTACCAGCCGGAGGCAGCCGGTGATTTTGATTTATAGAAAAAGCCCCTTTTGCGGGGCTTTTCCTTTTCTTATGATTCCATTTGCTTGGCCAGAAACCCGGCTGCCGTTTCAGCCAGCTTGGTTTCCAGGTTCCCCAGCGCTACCCCTGGTTCTTTGGCAGCGATAATTACCGCGCCCACTGGATCACCTTCGGTAATAATCGGCGCTACCACAGCGGAACTGTAACTAATGTCCTCATCAGCAGTTAGAAAACAAGGTTCATTAAATACTACCATCTTTCTTTCATTCATTACTTTTTCGACATCCGGGCTAACCTGTTTATTCATCAACTGCTTTTTAGGCGCCCCTGCGACAGCTATGATGGTATCCTTATCAGCAATACATGATATCTGGCCTAGTGATTCATTTAGTGAATCGGCATATTCTGTGGCAAATTCACCCAATTCACCTATCGGCGAGTACTTCTTTAAGATAACCTCCCCTTCTCTATCGGTAAATATTTCGAGGGGATCTCCTTCCCTGATCCTCATTGTCCGCCTGATTTCCTTAGGTATCACTACCCGGCCTAAATCGTCAATACGGCGAACGATTCCTGTTGCCTTCATCTTCTCTGTCACCCCCTTTCACTGTATTATACGCAGACATACCTTAAATTAATCAGGATAGGAAAACAATCTTATTTAGGGTATTTGCCAACAAATCTCCCATTCTCTGCAGTAAAGCTTATGAACTCCATTAATTACGTCCACATCTGCATAAAATGCCTGGCTGCAAAATGCTACCGCCTGCAAGAAGCAACTTGTTCATACCTTCATTTGCCATTATGCACGGTCACAGACTGTGCAATTTGGCGCGGAATGGAAGGTTTTATCGAAGTCAAGGGACTGAAGTTGATTAAAACCCCCTATGCTTTTCTTGGCAATTACCCCGGTTTTCGTTATTAGTTTTCGCGAAAATGGAATTTATATTAATAAAAGATTTTCCAATTTGTGGGATAGCTGTAAAACAACTTCCCCTTGCCTTTGGTTAACGTAGGCGCTCGCCAGCCCGTTCGGGACTTTCACCGCCGGTCGTATACAAGCAAAAGCAGCCGTTTGAAAAACGGCTGCTTTTGCTGTGTTTCAATTATATATAAAAGAAACCTTTTATACTATAATTTAACAACATTTGAGGCCTGAGGGCCACGGTTGCCTTGGACAATGTCGAACTCCACGCTTTGACCTTCGTCAAGGGTTTTGAAACCTTCAGTTTGAATGGAGGAGAAATGTACAAATACATCCCTGCCCTCTTCAGTTTCAATAAACCCAAAGCCCTTGTCCGGATTAAACCATTTAACCTTACCAATCATGCTTTTACCTTACCTCCTAAATTTACCTCTTTTGAGGCCAACAACCCAAGTATACACCATGGCCATCAAAATGCAAAGATAAAATTTTACATTTATCTTGTTAAATCTTTACCATTATAACCCGAAATCTCCTTTATTATTCAGCCGGCTCAAAATTTTTACAACAAAAATTAATGGGATAGAAGTCACTAAGCGCTATAAGACCTCTATCCCCTATATTTAACAATTCAAGCAAGCATTGCCTCAATTCTTCTGTTTACATCGTCCCAGTTACTCAAATTCCACCAGGCCTCAACCCAGGCGGCCCTTTTGTTCTGATATTTCAGGTAGTAAGCATGTTCCCAAACGTCTATTGTCAGCAAAGGCTTCACGCCCCACTGGGTCAGGTTCTGATGCTTTTCTGCTGTTAGGATGCTCAGTTCCTTAAAAGCCGGATTATAGCACAATACCACCCAGCCTGAACCCTCAACAGCAACGGCCGCTGCCGAAAACTGCTTTTTGAACGTTTCAAAGCTCCCAAAATGCTGCTCAATCAACTCAGCCGCTTTTCCGGTCGCCGGACCACCCCCGTTTGGCTTCATGTTATTCCAAAAGAGCGTGTGCAGGAGGTGGCCCGATCCATGGAAAGCCAGTTCCCTTTCCCAGTGCTTGATGAGGGAAAAATCACTCTTATCCCTGGCTTCCGCCAGTTTGGCTTCAGCATTGTTGAGGCCGTCTACATAGGCCTTGTGGTGAGCGTCATGGTGCAGACGCACAGTCTGTTCATCGTAGTAAGGCTCAAGAGCGTTGTAGTCATAAGGGAGCGCCGGTAGTTCATGCTTTGCCATTCATATCACCTGGTTTCTGAAAGCTAAACAAATNTGATTTATACAGGATAATCCAGATTTATTAACTTTCTCTCCCGCCGACTAACGGGAGGCAGTGTCACAGGATTCAACTGCTGAGCTATGGACTCTCGCCCATATTCCGGGTGGTTCACCGCCTGGCCATTAGAAAGACCAGTCCTGCCCGGAAGGGGGTATTACCCACCGCCTAGTTGTTCTAACCTCTGCGCCCGACTTTCACAGCGTGTCTTTGCGACGCATCATCGGAAGTGACTGCTAAGAAACCTTTTCCCTTTCACTTATATTGACTCAGTATTCATACACCGTTACCACCTCCTGTTACTATACTACCACAGAACAGGTGTTCGTATCAACGGTTTTTGTTATTCTTATCTCAATTTATTCAGGTATTCTGTAGCTGCTTCAACCCTCCATAACCAACTTATGCTTAACCACATACATTACAAACCCATTTGTCCATTATAAGCCTCCTTGTTATAATATCGCGGCAATGCTTTGATAGAATTCCTTCACCGCTTTGAGCCTGCGGTTAACAGCCTCCCACCGGACCAATTTCAAAAAGCTTTCAACATAGTCATCTCGTGTCGAAAAAACTTTGCAGTAGGCGTGCTCATAGACGTCCAGGACCAGCAGGGGCAAAACGGACCATACACCTTCGGAATGGTCATCTGCAAAAAAATTCCTCAGGACACCGTCTTTCAGATCAAAACCAAGGACCACCCAACCCCTTGAACACCTGGCCAGCCCGGCAAATTGTTTTTCCCATTCCTGCTTTGAACCAAAATCCCGTTCAAGCAATGTCATTACCTCTGCCGACGGTTGGGAACCCTCATTACCAATATTGCCGAAATACAAATCGTGCAGCCTGACTGAATTCAACGCATAAGCTTGTTCCTTTTTCAAAGAACGAAGCGGGCAGTAGGTGGGATCCACGCAGGTAGTATCGGCCCTGATTAGCCGGGCCTCAATTTCCTTGAGTTTGGTCGCGTGCGCCTCAGGATAAAGCCTGTTATGTTCTTCCAGTTGCTCTTTTGAAAATTTAGGAGGGTCATTTGTATTGCCGCCAAACCTCATAAGCCACCCCCCTTTTTATACTTCCATAATATTTTAAGCAGCTTACAACTCAATTACAAAAATATTAATAATTTATTAATATTAGGTCTTCTACGTCACTCTTCACTCTCAAATTTGTACCCAATGCCCCAGACAGTTTTGATATAGCAGGGGTTTGACGGATCTTTCTCCAGCTTTTCCCTCAACCTCCTGATATGGACGGTTACAGTATTATCATCCCCATAAAAAGCGCTGTCCCAAACCTGATCCAGGAGATTAGCCTTGGTGAATACCTTGTTGGGGTTGGAAGCCATTAACCACAAGACTTCGAACTCCTTGGGGGTCAATTCAATCTTAAGGTTGTTTTGCGTTACTATGCGCTTGCTGTAATCCAGGATAAGGCCATCATATTTCAGGACCTGTCTTTGCTGTTTAGCCGGTTCACCAAGCCTTCGCAAAACAGCTTTAATGCGCAGGGCCAGTTCGGTCGGGCTGAACGGCTTGGTCTGGTAGTCATCGACGCCCATCCGGAACCCGACTACCTTATCGACCTCATCGCTCCGGGCCGACAATATAATCACCGGCATATCATGATACTGCGCCTTTAGGTTCTGGAAGGTTTCGAAACCATCCATGCCCGGCATCATGATGTCCAGCACCACCAGTTCGGGTGGTTGGCGCCGCGCTTTTTGCAGCGCCTCTTCACCGCTAGCGGCCAAAATCACTTCAAACCCTTCCTTGCTAAGTGTATGCTGCAAGATCTTCAGTATTTTGGGGTCATCGTCAACCGCCAGTATACGTGGCATTGCTCAAAACACCTCCCCCAGGATATCCCGTCCAGCCACAGGCAGTGTAAAGGTGAAAACGCTACCCTGCGACCGCCTGCTGGATACTGTTATATTCCCTCCGTTTAACTCAACAAGCTTCTTGGCCAGAGTCAGGCCGATACCGGTTCCGCCGAAGTTCCTTGAGGCGGCGCCGTCAACCTGATAGAAAGGGTTGAATATTTTTTCCAGATCCCGCTCGTCTATGCCGATGCCGGAATCTTTGACCGATATGTTGACGGAGTCAGCCGCTTCTTCCAGACCTGCCTCAACAATAACGATCCCGTTCGGCGACGTAAATTTGAGGGCATTGGACATAAGGTTGGTTAAGACCTGTCCGGCCTTGTCTTTGTCCGCCAAGACCTTAATACCCCCGGGGCACGGGATTGTCTCGAGGACTACGCCTTTATTTTGAAACAGCGGAGCCATACGGCGCACAATGTCCTCGATGAACTCAGCTACTAAAAACTCTTCTTTATATACCACGGTCTTACCGGCCGCGATTTTGGAAAGGTCCAGAAAACCGTTAATCCTGACCAGCAGTTCCTTGCCGCTGTCGTTGATTTCATTCAGGTAATCCTTCTGTAAATCGTTCAACTCGCCGGCAGCCGGGTCCATCAGTAGTTCTGTAAAGGCAATAATGGCAGACAGGGGCGTACGCAACTCATGGTTGGTATTGGCGAGAAATTCATCTTTGAGACGGTCCTGTTCCTGCAGCTGCCGGTTGGCGTGCGCCAGCAGTTCCCTTTGTTCAGTCAGCTTGCTGTTGGTCTCATAAAGCATGCCCACGGCTTCATCCGAAAGAGCCTTGAAAATAAAAGCATAGGAAAACACTTTAAATACATGTCCCAGGAGGTTATATACGTCATAGGCGTTGCTGTAAAAGGTAAAGGCCACCTCACTAAGTGCCCCGAGGACGAGGGCGAGACACAGGTAGTACTCCTGTTTGGCTACTTGCTTCTTTTGAAGCAGCTTTGCCGCGGCCAGCAGCAGTAAAAAAATCACAACATATTCTAAGATCACCTTGATCTGGGTCTGGCTGCCGGCAACTGGATTATACATGGGGGGGAGAACCGGCAGGAACAAGGCTACCGCCACAATCAGTACCAAAGTAGCCAGACTGAAAGAGGTCAACAGTAAAGTAACCTGTCCCACCTTCTTTACCTTGCTGCCGCAAAAAACTGCCGCAACCAATCCAGAGCTGAGTAACAGGTTAAATATTATCCAGTAGGTAGATGCCTTGTTAACTGAGTTTGGCGTAATAAAATCGGGCATACCCAGGTAAGATACAGCGTGGGCAAATTCAATAAGAGCTACCCCGCCAAAGGTGAGGCACAATATCAGCACTCTTAATTCATGCTTGTACTTATAATCGTACCAGCTCATGAGGGAAGAACAGACGGCCACGATGATACCCACAAACTCCATCACCATATGGACACCGGGGTAAACATCTTTATTAACAACCACATAAAACCTTCCCGCTAAAAAAGTAAGGAAAAGGAAGAACAAGACCGACAAGGCCAGCTTGGGCAGAAAGCTTTTGTCTGTTAGAACACGTTCCTTTACTAAACCGGCAGTAAACAATTGGAGTAGTCCTCTCTTTTTGGATAATCTCTTGCCAGGTACCGTCCATGATCTTTCAATCACGGACTTATCAATGAAATTCGCTCAAAATGACAAGATACCTTTAAAAAACTGAAACCTCTGGTGTGACAATAAGAAAAGCGCCGTTAACTCGTCTGAGGCACAGGCGCTCCAGTTTTTTTCAAGATAGTTACACACGTCGCTATCGCGGCGCCGTGTATTATGAAAACACCAGCGATGTAGGCGCGATTTCGATCCCACACGGCGAGCGGCGCCGGACTTGGGATCTAATGTAGTTAATCAGCGGCCAGAGTAAATCGGCCACACATTTCGCCTGCTCTTGGTGTAAGTTTTTTACATATCTTCCATTAACCAGTGGTACAATTTACCCTGAAGGTGATATACATGCTTTCTTATCTGCTGGTACTGCTGTTTTGCACCATGGATCATTTATTTACCAGCTGGGAGCTCGGTACAGGATTGGCTCATGAATTAAACCCCTTACTGATAGGCCTGATGAGCCTGCCCGTGAGTACATCGCTGCCGTTAAGGCTGCTCTGGATCCTTGCAGCGCTCCTGGCATTGCGCTTCTTATCCAGATTTGAACCGGCCTTCATCGAAAAGTGCCTGGGTGTCCTGGTTGTGGTATACGGCCTGGTTATAGCATACCACGGCACGGTTATTTACAGAATTGTACATACCGTCTGGTACGTTAACCTTTCAGGCTGTGGCTAAACTAATTTTTACAGCGTCAGCAGTCTGCCGTTTTTTTTCAGCCAGGCCCGGTGTACTCTGTAGCCGGGGTAGATTTGTTCAACCAACGCCCAAAACTTTTTGGAATGGTTCATCTCCACCAGGTGGGCCAGTTCATGTGCGACAATATAATCCAGAACCGGCAGGGGGGCCATCACCAACCGCCAGTTAAAATTCAGGTTTTTTTTCTGTGAACAGCTGCCCCAGCGGGTTTTTTGTCCCTTGATAAACACCCGGTTAAAGGACAGTTTGAACTTTTCATTCATTACCCGTATTCTCTGGTTAATCAAAAGCCGGGCCATTTGGCGCAGCCACCGCTCCAGTACTGCGGAGGCGTTCCCCTCCAATCCAGGCGGGACCACCACTACCAGCCTGGCCTCCTCCACTTCTACCGCGCCGGTAGAGCCGGTCTCTACACGGGTCTCAACCAGGTACTGCCTGCCCCGGTAAAAAACAAAGCGGCCTTGAGACTGGTTGGCCTGCCTCGCGGCAGCCAGACGAGCCGCAGCCTCCAGCTTTTGAAGGATCCAGGACTTCTTTCCCGTTAGAATATCTTTTAATTCAGCCAGGTTAAAAGCTTCGGGAGCCACTACCTCAAGAGCGCAGGAATCCAGGCGCACCTGAAGGAGCAGGCGCCTGGCCCGGCTGCTTATCCTTACAGTATAAGGAACTATACAGCCGTCAAGAATAATTGAATCCCTCATTTCCCGAGATGAAGACATAACAACTCCCTGACTCTGGCGGCGCGCTGGCTATACAGGACGGGACGCTAATTTCCGGGCTTCTTACTGGCTGCAGCAGGAACCAGGACCCGGGCACTCTTGAGGATTGGCAGCGCCGCAGCAGGACTTAAGTTCATCATTGGCCGGCTTACCCACCGCACTGGGTAAAAAAGGAGCCGAGATCAGCTTTTTCAAATTGGTACTGCCACAGGCCGCGCATTTCAACTCACTGTCCTTGCCCGGCAGGTGGACAATTTCAAATATTTTTTTACAGTCGCTGCATTTGTACTCAAAGATAGGCATACTTTACCTCCGTAATAGATTTAAAAACCTAACATATTTTCTGCGTTTTTTGTTTGAATCCTTCACGCTAAAAAAAAATACCTATTGCGAGTTTCACCACATGCGGTCCCACGCCAGACTGTTGGGAACCACCCTGAAAATGCAGGTGCGAATTCATTCGCTCATGACCCCATAAAAATGCAGAAAAGTCCCTGTAGAAGTCCCTTAAACTGCTCCGCAGTGCAAGTGCGATTGAAACCGCACCACATAAAGACTGGACAACTTATGAATAAACATGGTATTCATTTTTCTGATGGTACCGTACCATTCGTATGGAAGTTATTCTGCAAGAGGGACCCTGCGCAGTTCAAAAATTACCGGCCGGTCAGGATCGGGGCAGGCCCAGGTGGTACATTCACTATCCTCGCTCCACGGGAAATTGCCTCCGTACAGGAGCGCAGCCACGGCTGAGCGAAGTGAATCATAAGCAAACTGGCACAGTCCTCCGGGTGTGAACTGGGTAAATTCAAAACTCTCCCCCACCTTATGACCGTAAGAACAGCTTCCCTCTCCACGAATTTCCACAATTGTGGCGATAACCTTGAACTTATACATTTTGAGCCCTCCCGCCAGGTTAAAGTATTATTTTACGTCCATTAAATTCTATTGCCGGTAGACTCATTCCTGCCGGAAACAAGGAAATTGCTTGTAGAAATGATGCATTAACTGAACTGGCCTGAACATAATATTTATATGAGCAAACACAGATGTCACGTTGACCGGAAAAGGAATGAATACGGTAACGCTCTGTCCAAGGCGCGCCTTGAGCGGATGGAGCGTCTTAACAAAAACGCTCCCCTGGTTGAATACAATCTCCAAACCTTTTCGGGGAAATTTGAAATTTACGACCCCAATAAAAACAAGGGGAGAAAAAGTAATATCTTACTATAACATCATAACCACCGCCGGTTACAGACAACCGTCCGTTCGCTGCGCTATTCAGGCTTTTATGTATGTCTGCGCGCTATGGACCGTACGCAAGCGCTCCGTAGCGCGGGTCTGATATTTTTTTTCAAGGGATGTATAAATCAAACCGAAACAGTTCATACTATAGCCAAAGGTCTCTAAAGGCGCCTGACGCCGGGGGACCTTATATTTTTGTTTTAACTTTTTATATCCAGGCCGGGCTCCTTGGATTTCGCCGGAATGGCTATAAACATTCCCGCCACGCTTAGAGCGGCAGCAAAAAACAGTACGCTCCGGTAACCGAACCCCTCGGCAATCAGGCCGCCCAGCAAGGGGCCTAAGGCATTACACAGGTTGAGGGTGGATTGGAAGATACCGCTTGATGTGCCTCTCTCTTCACCGCTTCGCAACACAATCAGCAACGCTCCGACATACAGGCAAGACCAGGCCACCCCGAGCAGCGCCATAACAAGTACCAGGGGAAGTTTTCCGGTCACATAGGCAAAAACCACAAAGACAAAAAATGAAAGCGCCTGACCAAAGGCAAAGACCTTATACTCTGAATAATGTTCCAGGTAACGCATAACGACAAACTGGACAGCAAAATTAACGCCCCACAACAGGCCAATCCAAAACTTGCTGACACCCAGGCTGGAAAGATAGAGCGGCAGAATGACCCAAACGGCAGTGGCGCCCAGGTGTCGCAGAAAAACGGCAAAGTAAATACGATAATTACGCCGCAGGACCTGGAACAATTTTGGAGACAAAGAACGGCGCAGGGCTGTCGTTTCTTGAAAAAAAAGTGAGGCAATAAACGCAGCCAGACAGACCACAAAACTAATCCAGAAAAGCAGGTAGATATCCTCCACCAAAGCGGCCGCCATAGCGCCAAAAATCCAACCCAGGGAGCCGTATGAGCTAAATTTGCCCATATCAATCCCGCATTCAAAAGCATAGGCAATGGCCGCTGCCGTGGCGATACCCAAAGCGAACCCCACCATACCGCGCATCAACATTAGAAGCGCGACATTGCCGGCCAGGAGTTGTGCGGCAAAAGCCGCGCTGCTGGCCAAAAGACCCCGGCGTACAAAGAGGAGCCTGCCGGTTTGATCGGATTTCCAACCGGAAACAAGGGATGACAATAAAAAAGCGGCTCCGTAAACCGCTCCCACCAGCCCTACCTGAGAATCAGAAGCCCCCAACTGGGCTCCCAGCAGGGGGACAAAGAGGTTGGAACCCTGGGTGGCAAATCCCAGGAGAAAGTTAACCAGCACAACTAACCATACCCGCCGGTTAATATTATCGCCAGTATGACTTTCCAAGATAAAGACCTCTCCTTCAAAACTGTACAGCAATTATCTTATCACAAATTAACCTTTTTTTTCACCTGGATTAATTATTATAAAGCCCGCAGAAAAAAATATAAAAAATTCCTTGACATCTCCAGGTGATTTGGTGTAAATTGTAACCATAAACTATACCAATTAAGTCCACAATAACTTTCAGACAAGGTAGAGTATGAGACTAAATCAGGCGACAGACTATGCTATGCGGGCAGTCCTGTACCTTTCGGGGTTGCCTTACGGGCAGGTGGTAGAAGCAAAGCTAATAGCCGAAGAAGAAAATATACCCATACGCTTTTTGTTAAAAATCCTGCGTCTTCTGGCTAAAGACGGGATCGTCGACTCCCACCGGGGTGTCAACGGAGGCTATGCCCTGGCCAGGCATCCATCAAAAATAACCTTGCTGGACGTAGTTGAAGCCATTGAAGGTCCCATAGCTATCAACCGTTGTCTCTACGCCCCGGAAGAATGCAGCAAGCTTTTCAGCGAGCACTGTCCGGTGCACGAGGCTCTTTTTGAGCTCCAAAAGTCCATAACGGAGCACCTTAGCCGCTACAATTTCCAAATGCTCCGGGAGCGGGTGAAATGATTCACCCTTTTATGAAAAGCAATAGTGTACCATTTTGGTATACAATTATTTTTACCCAAATGTATACCAAATGAGTTCACTTTACTAAAAGGAGGGAAATTAAAATTGTCCATCTGTATGTCCGCCGACAAAATCCTTTACGACTTCCTGACATCAAAAAGTGACTTGGAAACATCCTTTAACCGTGTGCCCGACCAGGCCGTTAAATGCGGCTTCGGCATGCAGGGGGTGTGCTGCAGGCTTTGCGCCAACGGCCCCTGCCGGATTACTCCCACTTCGCCCCGGGGCGTCTGCGGCGCTTCACCGGACACCATGGTGGCCAGGAACTTTCTGCGGGCTGTGGCGGCAGGAGCTGCCTGCTACTTGCACATCGTTGAAAACGCGGCCGTAAATTTGCGGGAGATTGGCCGGGGCAACACCGACCTGCCTCTGAAAGGAGCCGCCCTTCTGCGCGAAATGGCTGAACGCCTTGGAGTTGCCGGTACTGATGAAAAACAAAAGGCAGCAAATCTGGCTGACCTGGTGCTGGCAGATTTATACCGCCCTCGCAGTGAAAAAATGCAATTGGTAAAGAAATTAGCCTACGGTCCGCGCTACGATAAGTGGCAGGAGCTGGGCATCCTGCCAGGCGGCGCCAAGTCTGAAGTATTTGACGCTATAGTCAAGAGCAGCACCAATTTATCCAGTGATCCTCTCGACATGCTGCTGCACGCCCTGCGCCTTGGCATTGCCACCGGCTTGTACGGACTGGCTATGACCAACCGGATTAACGACATGATCTGGGGAGAACCGGAAATCAGGACGGCCAGGGCAGGCTTCGGAGTGGTAGACCCGGATTATATCAACATTATGGTTACCGGACACCAGCAGTCCCTGGTGGGCATACTGCAGGATGCCTTACTGTCTCCCGAAGCCGACACAAAAGCCAAAGCCTGTGGGGCAAAAGGCTACAAGATCGTCGGATCTACGTGCGTCGGGCAGGATATGCAACTCCGGGGAGCGCACTGTGCAGATGTATTTGCGGGCCATACCGGCAACAACTTTACCAGCGAGGCGCTGGTAGCCACCGGCGCCATCGATCTGTTGGTATCTGAATTCAACTGCACCCTGCCGGGGATTGAAACAATTTGCGAGCAAATGCAGGTACCGCAGTTTTGCCTGGACGATGTGGCCAAGAAGAAAAATGCTGAATACCTGACCTTTGATATAAAGGATCGCCACAGCATCGCCGGGACCATTATACAGGCGGGCGCTGAGAGTTTTACGGCCAGGCGTAAACATGTAACCATCACTGTACCCGCCCACGGTTACGGGGATGTGCTTACCGGTTTTAGTGAAAAAACCCTGAAGAGCTTCCTGGGCGGCAGTTACAAACCCCTTATAGAACTGATTGCCGCAGGCAAAATTAAGGGCATTGCTGCTGTAGTGGGCTGTTCCAACCTGACCGCCGGCGGGCACGATGTTTTCACCGTGGGAATGACCAGAGAATTAATCAAACGCGACATTATCGTGCTCTCGGCCGGCTGCACCAGCGGAGCCCTGGAGAATGTAGGTTTAATGTCCCCATCAGCAGCGGAACAAGCCGGGGTAAACTTAAAAGAAGTCTGCCTGCAATTGGGAATACCCCCCGTGCTCAATTTTGGCCCCTGCCTGGCCATCGGCCGCCTGGAGGAAACAGCGGCAGACATCGCGGCCGAACTGGGTGTGGACCTGCCGCAGTTGCCGCTGGTTCTCTCGGCGCCTCAGTGGCTGGAAGAACAAGCCCTGGCAGACGGCGCCTTCGGCCTGGCCCTGGGACTTACCCTGCATCTGGCCATCCCTCCCTTTATTACCGGCAGTGAAATGGTCACCAAGGTGCTGACCGGCGACCTTGAACAATTAACCGGCGGCCGCGTAATCGTCGACGGAGATATTATTTCAACAGTCAACCAGTTGGAAGCGGTGATAAATGCCAAAAGATCGGGCTTGGGCCTGTAAGAGGTGAGAAAAAATGCTGAGGATATTCATTAAGCCGGAGCTGTGCGCCGGATGCAAGAATTGTCAGGTGACCTGCCTGGCCGAACACAGCCCGTCCCGTTCGGTCTGGCTGGTTAACCTTTCCGATCAGGGCAGCCGGCCGCGCAATTTTGTTGAACTGAATAACGAAGGGCAGCCCGTGCCTCTGTCTTGCCGGCACTGCGATGAACCAGAGTGTGTCAACTCCTGTATGTCGGGGGCGCTTTACAAAGACCCCGCAACCGGTATAGTCGCCCATAATCCGGAACAATGCGCCGGCTGCTGGATGTGCGTAATGTCCTGCCCCTTTGGCATGATCTTACCGGATGCTAGAGAAAACAAGGTTTCCGTCAAATGCGACTTTTGCGCCGGCCGTGATAAACCACGCTGCGTTGAAGCCTGTCCCACGGGAGCGATTACATTAATTGAGGTACCTGCGTCGAACATAGATGGAAAGTATCCCAACCTGGCAAGGGGTGAGTAAAAAGTGAGATATTTGATTTTGGGCGCCAGCGCAGCCGGGCTTAGCGCTGCCGGCGCCATCCGCCAAAACGATCCCTGGGGCGACATAACGGTACTGTCCGGTGACAGACATATTTACTCCAGATGCCTGTTGCCGGATGTACTGGCCGGCCGGAGGGACGCCGCAGCAGCTCGCTTTGTACCTGAGGACTTTATGAGGAGAAATGGCGTCCGTTGGGCTGGCGGGGTTAAAGCTGTAAAACTTTTACCGGAGGAGAAAGGTGTAGCTGCAGACAACGGTGACAAGTTTTTTTACGACAAACTCCTGATTGCCACCGGATCGTCCTCTTATCTACCTCCGGTGGAGAATATCAACCGGGGGCGGCAGGTTTACGGCCTGCGCAACCTTGAGGACGTATGGGATATTACCAGGGCTGCCGGAAGCTGCCGTCAGGCTGTCATTATGGGTGGCGGTCTGGTTGGTGTGGACGCAGCCGTGTCCTTAAATGAGAAAGGTTTGGCGGTAGTTATAGTGGAGATAGCCGGCCATATTTTGCCTCTGCAGTTGGACCAAAGGGCGGCAGCCAGCTATGAAGCATTATTCCGTAACCGGGGTATTGAAATCATTACCGGGGAAATAATGAGCCGGATAATATTGGATGATCGGCAAAATGTTACCGGAGTACAGCTAAAAAGCGGCCGGGTGATACCCTGCGGCCTGCTAGTAGCCGCCACCGGCGTCAGGCCCAACGTTGACTTTTTGGAGGGCACACCTGTTGAGGTGGGCAGGGGAATCAAAGTAAACGAATACGAGGAGACATCATACCCGGACATTTATGCCGCCGGTGATGTCTGCGAGTCTTTGGAAGTCTTCACCGGCAAAGTTGCGCCCACTCCCATCTGGCCTCTGGCGGTGCTGCAGGGGCAGGTTGCGGGAACAAACATGGCCGGAGGGCGCCGGAAAATGGTAAATAATTTCGCCTTTAAAAACTCAATGGAATTTTATGGACTAAACACCGTTTCCTTTGGCTTTCCCGAGGCGCCCGATACCAGCTATACGACCTATATCATGGAGAGTCCCGGCAGCTATAAAAAGTATATATTCAAGGACGGCTGCCTGCGGGGAGCCATCCTGCAGGGCGATATAGCAAGGGCAGGGGTGACCGGGGCTCTAATACGTAAAAACACACCCGTGGGAGTAGCTCCCGGGAAATTATTTGATTTAAATTACGCATACTTTTTCAACCAGCGGGAAAACGGTGAGTTTGTTTTATAAAAGAGCCGAAATTTATAATATATAAATTTCAGCCAAGTAATGTCAAGAAGTATTTAAAAAAAGGAGGTCTAACAATATGAAAAAATGGCGTTGCACTGTTTGCGGTTATGTTTACGAAGGAGAAGCGTCCCCTGAAAAATGTCCAAATTGCGGAGCTCCGAAGGAAAAATTCGAGCAACTGACCACCTCCGGCCCGGACCTGGTGGACTGGAATAAGATCGGTGCGGCCAAAGGCTCCGGTTTTGAAAGCGATTTGGATATGCAGTTCAAAGGGGAGTGCATGGAGGTAGGCATGTATATCGCCATGGCCCGCCAGGCCGAACGGGAAGGCTATACGGAGATAGCTGAAACCATGAAGCGTATTGCCTGGGAAGAAGCTCACCACGCGGCACGCTTTGCTGAACTACTGGGTGAAGTTTTAAGTGAAAAAACGGAGGAAAACTTAAAAAGGCTGGTGGACGGCGAAGCCGGCGCCAACAGGGGGAAAAAGGAAATTGCCGTCCGTTCCAAAAAGGAAGGACAGGACGCTGTTCACGATGCCATTCATGAAGCTTGCAAAGATGAAGCGAGACATTGCATGGCTTTCCACGGGCTTTTGAAAAGATATTTCCCACAAGCGTAAAACCCGGTTTAGGGGCGACAAAGGTCGCCCCTTTTTATATTCTTAAAATAATTAACTGTGTAAATATTTTCAGTCACAGTCTCCGAAGACGTGCAAAAAAGGAAATAATATGTCCAAACTAAACATTTTATGATACATTGGAACTGAAAGGAGTTGCTGTTTGTTGGATGAAAAGGTTTATGATAGGACAATTACCAATAAATATCTTGGTGTACAGAGGATAATTAAAGGCGGCTCGCCTTTGGAAACAAGGATTAAAGCGGAATCCCAGCTGGCCAAATGGGCCAGGCAGGAAAAGCTCCATAAAGAGCGGGAACGTTTTGAATCTTTAAAGGAACTGGCAGCGCTTGACACCCGGCAGGCCGGGAATACCATCAAAGCTTGTGACAGCATACTAAAAATCAACCTTTGTTCGGCCGGCAAACTTGATTGGGCTTCATTTTATCATGACCAGCTATTACCACCTTTTGTTTTTACAGAACACCCGCCCCGCTACGAGCAGGTGGCCAGGAAAATGAGCGTCCCCCGTAAAAGTTTTATTAGTGAACTTATATTCCCCTCCGCCAGAAAAAAACGGCTGGCTCTGGAGGAGGCGGCCAGAGTTGCCTTCGAGGAACAAATGCGGAATTATAACGCTAATAAAGAGTCTGCACAGACCAGTTATGAGGCGCAGCGGGCAGCCTTTATTAATGAGCAGTCAGAATTTAACCGCTCCGTGGACCAACTACAGCTGGATGTGGAAAAAGGACAACCATACGCCGTGGCAAGCCTGGCGCGCATAGCCCTGGCCGGTCTCGAACTGCCGGATGAAATTGAGGTGGATTTTGACGCCCATTACCACGGGACGGAAAAGCTTATCGTACTCAGCGGCATCCTGCCCGGGCCTCTTGAGATGCCCCGGATAGTGCGGTATGAATACCACGAAGAGGAAAACGGCATTTTGCCGGTAGAAATGGACCAGGACAGCTTCGATAATTTTTATGAGTCGACCTTGCTGCAGATAGCCCTGAGCGCTGTCCATAGGATATTTACATCTATTCCTGACAGGCAAATCCATATAGTGGGATTTAACGGCCTGATCGCAGAGGGAGAATCCTGTCTCTTTACCTGCAAAACATCCCGCGATCTTTTTAATCCAATAGACCTGGCCCGGAATACACCTGATATGTCGTTTCAAGCGATGCAGGGTGTTATGGTCAAACCCCTGACCGCTTTAACTCCTGTTGAACCGCTCGCATGGCCGACAAAACCTACTTTTCTCCGCCCTGAAACCGGTGAACTTATTACCAGACCGGACGGCCGGCGCCAACCGGCAGCCTACCAATCAGGCGAAATCAAGAACGCAGCCAATGATCTGTTGGTAGGTTTACTTGATCAGCTTGAGCAGGATTTAAGTAAAAAACCACGCGATGGTGATGTGGTACACTGAGGGGACGTGAGACGTGAGACGTGGGCAAATTGGGTCGTAGGTCGCGTAAGTCGTAGGGCGTAGGATTATCCTGCATTTCTATGGGGTCTTTCGCATGTCTCACGGCTGTCTTATCCTGCTTTCCACTTTCGCCTACGTCTTATGCCTTACGACCTACACTTTTTAACAACCTGCATATAATTTACACACACAAATAATTTTTCACAACACCTTCTCACTTCTCACTTCTCACTTCTCACGTCTCACGTCTCACGTCCCACGTCCCACGTCCCACGTCCCACGTCCCACGTCCCACGTCTCACGTCCCACGTCCCACGTCCCACGTCCCACGTCCCACGTCCCACGTCCCACGTCCCACGTCCATATTTTACGCCTACGACCATTTTCACGGTTCAACGCATTTCAGCAAATTTCTAACAGCCCATCTGATATAATTAAAGCCAGGAATATATTTAGGAGGCTGGGGGTGCTTAGGATGGATGCTCTGCTCAAAGATCTTGCGTCCTTTTACCGGGAGCTTGACGAGTTTTTGCAGCCTTCCAACAAAGATTGCGGACTATGCGGCGCATGCTGCCTGAGGACAACATCGCTGCGGGTGTACCCCCCGGAAACGGAAAATATCAGGCGGTACGTAAAAAACGACAGATTGTTCAAGCTCTTTGAGAAGTTTGCCAGTAATTCTATTATCAGCATCTGGGGCGATACAACCGGCCACTGTCCTTTTCAGGAGGGGTTGCTCTGCTCCGTCTATCCTGCCCGCCCCTATCACTGCCGTATCTACGGTCCTTACCACCACCAGGGACGCGACCTTCTGAAAGAGTGTGTCTACCAGGGCGCAGCCAAAAGCTACAGCAGGCGGGAAGAGCTTCCCCTGATTGAAAAGCTGGATCAGCTAATTGAGAACTATCATAAACTGACCATGGAACCACAAAGTGTGTAAACCAAAACCATGAAAACTCCCTGAGCGCTTCATACCTTCCTTACGGACATAAAAGCACCCCTATGGCAGTGTTCAAATCCTGCCATAGGGGTACTTTCATTGACTGTCCCTTTTCCGGGGGGGGCAGTCTCTACCCGGCTTAACCGACGTTTTTAAAGGCTTTGGCAGTAGACCCGCAAATAGGGCACTTCTCCGGAGCGTTATTTTCATGAATGTAACCACAAACCGTACACAGATAGTAATCGGTATCCGCCTTGCTGTCCAGGGCGGCCAAAGCTTTTTTGTACAGATCGGCATGGACTTTTTCCGCTTCGTTGGCGAAGGTAAATACCTTTTTGGCCTGACTGTTCCCTTCAGCTTCAGCTGTTTGGATAAAACCGGGGTACATTTGCGTAAACTCGTAGGTTTCCCCGTCTATGGCGCTTTGCAAATTTTCCCCCGTTGTTTTTATCCCTCCCAGGGCTTTCAGTTCCGCCTGGGCATGGATCGCCTCAGCCTCAGACGCCGCCCTGAACAGTTTGGCCACACCGGGATACCCTTCATCATCGGCTTTTTTGGCAAAAGCCAGGTATTTGCGGTTAGCCTGGGACTCTCCTGCAAAAGATTCCTTTAAGCATTTTTCCGTACTCACGTTTTTCCCTCCTATTCGTTTGAAGTTTAATTATCCCAATTTCTTTGTAAATAATACCCACATCCATTTTATACGAAGGCACTGATGCCCGCAAGCCTTTTGAGGGCTTTCAGGTTGTCGGTGTCTCCGGTCCTGGCCCGGCGCAGCGCCCTCTCCAAAATGGAGATAGAACGGTCATAATCCTGACGGTTTACCGGAAAGGGGTGCCCGTCCTTACCTCCGTGCGCAAAGCTGTAACGTACCGGATCCTTACGGCTTGCTCCCGCGTTGTAAATCACCTCGGCGACAAGGGCAAACGCCCTGACCGTAGCAGGCCCGACCCCTTCTGTCGCCAGCATCCCCTCGAAGGTGGACGGCTGAAGATCATAAAGCCTGGCCAGGGTTTTTTCAATACGGTTAGCTCCCGGAACGGGATGAGCCGCCGGGAGATTCAGCGTCTTAAACTTGTCAGCGGGCATATCCGCAATCTTTTTCAGTGTGCGAATAACCTCATCCGGCCTTTGCGCCAGGTAAAGCGAGGCTTCCCTGGCCCCGGCGCTCTCCAGGGCGACCATATTTAACACAGCCCGCGCCGGTTCACCGCATACGGCCGAATGGGGTTCTTCCACAAAGGAATCCAATTTATCCCCCAGCCAGTGGTAGCGCCGCGCCCAACCGTTCGCCTGGTCCATGCCCTGCTGGACCACAGCCCACCTGCCGTCTCCGGTAAAAGCAAAGACATGGTGGTAAATCTGAAATCCGTCCTGTACGGCTGTATTGTCAACCTTGGCCGAAAGGCGGCTGGCGTACTGCAGGCAGGGCACGTCGACGGTAAGCCCGTAACGGTCGGCGTACTCCTCGATTTCCGACGGCGTTTTGCGGGAAGCCATGGCTTTTCCCCCGGCCAGGTAAATTCCCAGATCGTGTTGCCTGGGGCGTAAACCTTGCTTTAAAGCCCCGCATAAGACAGTGGTCAGGCCGGAAGAATGCCAGTCAAACCCCACCACGCAACCCAGCGCCTGGAACCAAAAGGGGTCGGAAAGCCGCTCCAGTACTTCTCCAGGGCCATACTCCTCAACCACCGCCTCAATAATAGCCGAGCTAAGCTTAACCATCCGGTCAAAGAGCCAGCGGGGGCAATGGTGTCCATGCAAGGGCAGGTTGGCTATGCCTGTTCGCATATACATCACCTCTTTGCTAGGCCTATTATACAACGAACACCAGTTCCCGGGCAATAAAAATTCCCCTCCCGGGTAGGATAGGAAGGGGAACACATATCGTCCCTTCATGATGTTTGCGCGCGGATCAGCTATTTTTACGCTCACGTCAAAACCCTCCCCGGTCGCCATCAGCAATAACCGCATTTTAAAAATCCTGAAATGATTTCTTTGGAGCCTTCCCTTGCCCCATGCTGGAGACCTAGGAAGGAAATAATCCAGGTATAGAGAATACATTCATATTCTACACAAAAGAACGGTTTTCGACACGCAAAATACTTATAAGGTGGTGTGCAAGTATTGCGGAAAACAGTCCAGTTAATGACGTTGCTTGCAGTGCTTTTATTAACGGCAGGGTGCGGCAGCCAGGGCACAGAAAGCAAGGAAGTTAAGGCCGCCGTTCCTGAGAAAATTGTGGTGCAGGCCCCGTTGGGACCTCCTACCGCTCCGCTTTTCAAGATGGCTGAAGAGAACCCGCTTAAAGGCACCAAGGTGGAACTGGTGATATACAAGTCCGTAGAGGAGGCTACCACCCGCGCCGTGAAGGGTGAGGCGGACTTTACCGTACTGCCTGTAAACGTGGCAGCCAAATTATATAACAAAGGCGTCGGTATTTCCCTGGCCAATGTCAGCACCTGGGGCATACTTTACCTGGTGTCAGCTGACAGCGCGGTTCAAGACTGGCGGGACCTGACCGGCCAGGACCTTTATGTGGGGGCCAGGGGTTCTACTCCAGACGTACTGACCCGGTATCTGCTTGATAAGAACGGGCTTAAAGCAGGCGAAGTCCGGTTGAACTACCTGGAATCGCCGGAAATAGCCCAGATGATGATCAACGGGCTGGTTACAAATGCTGTGCTGCCCGAACCCATGGTAACCCAGGTCCTGTTAAACAGCAAAGAAGCCCGGGTAGTCAGGGATTTCTACAGTGACTGGCAACAATTCGAAGGAGACTCAGCCCAACTGCCTCAGGCCGGGATGGTTGTCCGCAACGAATTCGCCAAAGCATACCCACAAGCATTACGCGAGTTCCAACGAGCCTACGCCAGGGAACTGGATTCGACCGTCGCCGACCCGGCCGGAGCCGCCCCGCTGATAGAAAAGAACCTGAAGATGCCTGCCCAGGTGTTTATCCAAAGCATGACCCGCACCCGCCTGAAATACGTTTCCGGCAGCGGGGCAAAACCCGATGTCAATACCTATCTAACCACACTTCTTGAATTGTCGCCGGATATGGTGGGAGGAAAGCTTCCCGATGAAAACTTCTTCCTGGCCGATTAGAAGCCTGCTGCCGCTTTCCGGGCTGGTCCTGTTTATCGCTCTCTGGCAAATGCTGTCCGGCCTGTATAACCATGTAATCATACCTTCGCCTGTAGAGGTCGTGCGTTCTTTCTGCTCCCTGGCAGTCAGCGGAGAACTATGGGAGCAAGGCCGCCAGTCCATCGCGCGGGGACTGGCTGGATTTGGCCTGGCAGTGGGTGTGGGCACGCCCCTCGGGCTTCTGATCGGCCTCAACCCGGTGGCAGCCAGCCTCTTCAGGCCGGCAGTGGTGGTTTTACAGGTTACCCCGCTGATTTCCTGGCTGCTTTTGGCGATGATCTGGATTGGTTTTAGCGGGGTGCCGGTCTTTATCGTTTTTGTAACTACCGTACCTCTGATCGTGATCAATGTCTTCCAGGGTGTAAACGGCATTGACCGGCAGCTTTTGCAGATGGCTTCCATCTTTCGCATCAGCAAAGCGCGGGTGATACAGGAGATTTACCTGCCCCAGGTGGCTCCCTACCTCATGGCCGGAGTCTCCAACGCCCTGGGTGTTACCTGGAAGGCCGTGGCCATGGCAGAATTCCTAAGCGTTCAAACAGGCATCGGAGCCAGTATGGCTGTGGCCAGGATCAACCTGGAAACAGCCGGCCTTTTTGCCTGGACCGCTTCTCTAATCGGCCTGGGTCTGGTAACGGACCGCCTGCTGTCCTACCTGACCCGCCGCAAACTGAGCCACTGGATGTGATAGTCAGCTTGATTAAATTTGAACAGGTCCATAAAACCATGGGACAAACCAGGGTCCTGGGTGATTTTTCTTTTTCTGCCGGCAAAAACAAGATCTTCTGCATCATCGGCCCTTCGGGCTGCGGTAAAACAACTATCCTGCAGCTCCTGTCCGGGCTGGAACAGCCTGATGCCGGCCGTATTACCGGGTTGGCCGGGCTCCGGGTAAGCTATGTGTTCCAGGAGCCAAGGCTATTGCCCTGGAAAACGGTAGCCGGGAACCTGGATTTCGCACTGCAGGATGTGGTATCTCCAGCCGAAAAGCAGGAACTTATCAAGAGCTACCTCAGCACGATGGGCCTGTATGAATATCGCGACAGCTATCCCAAAGCCTTAAGCGGAGGTATGAAACAGCGCCTCGCCATCTGCCGGGCCTTTGCCTTCCCGCATGACCTTTTGCTCCTCGACGAACCCTTTAAGTCACTGGACATGCCCCTTCGGCTGGGTCTGGTACGGCACGTGGTTAAAATGTGGCAGGCTGCGCCCCGCACCATTGTCTTCGTCACCCACGATATTATGGAAGCCCTGCTATTGGGACACCGGATTATGGTCCTTTCAGCCAGGCCAACCGAAATCCTTGAGACAATTGACCTGGACCTGCCTCACGAACAACGCGATGTCGGCAAGGAACCGCTAACTTCACTTTACGCCAAAATGCTGGCTTTGCTGGAAACCGAAAATAAAAAATATTACCCGGGACTGTAATCCGCAAATCAGGAGCATTACCCGGGTACTTCCCTCTGTGTTGATGCGGCCCCAGCAGAGGGAAAATACAAGGTATTTCTGCCAGTCCTAAATATTAGCATTTCTACAGGTCATTGTTAACTGGTTTTCGAAAAGCCTCTGGGGTAGTGGGCTTGGGGTTATCCTCCGCTCTCTTCGCAATTCAACATTTACCTTGGGATTCAAGTTGTGGTTTTGTTTTAGGCTGTTCTTTGTTGGAAACCCTGTTCACTTGCAATGATTACCTGATCTGATGAACAAGCCCCGCGTCTTTTAATAGGACGCGGGGCTTGTTTTTCAATCAACAAATTGTCCGGCAATCTTACTAGGCCTTACATACTTCCTCCAAAGCATCTTCCATGATGACCATGGCCTCGTTCAGTTGCTCATCGGTAATGACCAGCGGGCACAAGACCCTGACGACGTTACTGTAAATACCGGCCGTAAGTATGACCAGACCGCGCTTGAAACATTCCTTTGCCAGCCTGCCGGTTAGTTCTTTGGCCGGTTCTTTTGTTTTCAAATCCTTAACCAGTTCGATCCCAACCATGGCGCCCAGACCGCGCACATCCCCAATGACCGGATATTTTTCCTTCAGTTCTTGCATTTTGTGGACGATCAAGCTTCCGATCTTGGCGGCCCTGCCGGGAAGGTCTTCTTTCTTCATCATATCTATGACTTGCAGTCCCGCCACGCAGGAGAGCGGGTTTCCGCCGTAGGTCCCGCCGATTTCGCCTGGATCGCAAGCCTCCATAACTTCGGCCCGCCCGGTTACCGCGCTTATGGGGAAGCCTGCTGCCAGCGACTTGGCGATAGTCATTAAATCGGGCGCTACGTTGAAATGCTCAACGGCAAACATTTTGCCGGTACGTCCGAAGCCGGACTGGATTTCATCTGCAACAAACATTATACCGTGTTTGTTGCAAATTTCCTTGAGACCCGGCAGGTATTCCGGCGGCGGTACGAGGAAACCGCCTTCACCCTGTACCGGCTCAACAATTAAAGCTGCGATGTTTTCCGCCGGTGTCTCCGCCACAAAGAACCTTGCCAGGTTCTTGACACACTGCATTTCACAGGAAGGATAGCTCAAGCCGAAATAGCAGCGGTAACAGTAGGCTGAAGGAACTCTATAGACCTCTGGGGCAAAAGGACCAAAACCGTTCTTATAGGGCTTGTACTTACTGGTCAGAGACATGGTCATCAAGGTACGGCCGTGGAAAGCGCATTCCAGCCCTATAATACCCGTCCTTTTGGTATACCTGCGCGCAATTTTTAAGGCGTTTTCCACTGCCTCGGCGCCGCTGTTGGCAAACATGGTCTTTTTGGGGAAATCCCCCGGGGTCAAATCCGACAGTTCATGAGCTAAGCGAACGTACGGTTCGTACATGGCCGTATTTATGTTGGTGTGTATGTACCGGTCAAGCTGCTCCTTAACCGCGTTCACCACCTGCTCCGGGCAATGCCCGGCGTTGGCCACACCAATACCGCCGGCAAAGTCGATGAACTGGTTATCGTCCACATCAGTAAGCATAGCCCCTTTAGCTTCCTTAACAAAGAGCGGGTAACTGTAGGAAATACCTCTGGGCACATAACGATTTCTTTCTTCCATAAGCTTTAACGCGTTGGGGCCAGGAACCTCGTTTCTCATTTTGACCACTTTGTGCTCCCCCTTATAATGTAAGATTTAAGGCGCCTATTTATTAGAAAAGGGAAATTCCCCCAAACTGCCTCCTTCCCTCCAGGGATTCTGTCAGCCATGAGCTCTCATCCAACTGATTCCTTAAAAGCCAAGCAAATAGTATGCCAATAAGCCTGCACAGTCAGTTAATGCCACTAAGCCTTATTATAACAGACACCAGCCCTTATAAAGACTACCAAAATAATGCATATATGCATCAACGGTAACTGTGCGCTTAAATTTTTACTTGACAGAGAAAAGTCTAAATGGTAAAATCCAGACAAATTTATAATACTTTTAAGCAATGGTGCTTATGAAATTTCTGACATGAGCACTTTTTTTATAAAAATGCTAATTAACTAAATAATCAAAATGTATTAATGCATTTCTTGAATGCACAATTGCATTCAAAGCAACTCGGCAAAGTTTCAGCAAATCCCAAAAAAGCTTTAAGATTAATTAAACTTTTAATGCTATATTGCATTACATAAATACTCTACCTGCGATTTGTAACACACTGGGAAAGCGTCCTATAATATCCATTCATATGGAACCCTTAATTTACAAGGCTTCAAGGCCCCGGCAGATTTACTAAAAGCATTGAAAATAGCATGCTATTTGGCATTGATCCCATGGTTTTGGGAGTACGCAATACAACAGTTATCTATATTATACCATACGAAAAATTGTCTTAGTATTCAAACTATGTTTAGATTAGATTAGATTACTTTTCATGCTGGAGGGGTATTGATGAAAGGTTTCCATGGCAAGCTGCTGAGAGTTGACCTGGAAAGCCAAACCTGCCGGGAGGAAACTTTGCCGGAAGATATTTTAAGAAGGTATTTGGGCGGCAAAGGTTTGGGTTCTCACCTATTGCTGCAGGAGGTTCAAGCGGGCGCCGATCCGCTGGGTAGCGAAAACAAGGTCATCTTTACGGTTGGACCGGCTACAGGCACACGCGCGCCGGGGTCCAGCAGGTACGGCCTTTACAGCAGGTCCCCCCTGACCGGAGGATATGCCGAATCATACTCGGGCGGCAAGGTAGCGCCTAAAATCAAAGCTGCCGGCTATGACGCCATTATCCTGGAAGGTCAGGCAAAGGAACCCTTGCTGCTTGAGATTTCTGACCTCGGAGTTAAATTTCACCCGGCAAAAGATTTATGGGGTACCGATACATATACAGCTGAAGACGCGGTTTTGGCCAGGGTTGGCGTAGCAGGCGCCCAGGCGGTGGTCATCGGACCGGCTGGAGAAAACCAGGTGCGCCTGGCATGTGTGGAAAACAATTACTGGCGCTCCGCCGGACGGGGCGGCCTAGGCGCCGTATTCGGCAGTAAAAACCTCAAAGGAGTTGTATTTCACGGCAGCAAAGTTACCCCGGTTGCTGACGAAAATCTCCTGAAAGAGTTTGCCTCGCAATTGTTGAGAGAAAACAAGGATTTACCCGGCGTCAAGGGCTATCAAAAGTATGGCACAACCCAGTCGGTGGCCTTGCTTAACTCAGCCAGGGCATTTCCCACCCGTTACTGGTCAAAGGGTGTCTTTGAGGGCTGGGAAAAGATCTGCGGGGAAGCCTTTATCACCAACTTCAAGGTTAAAGCCAAAACCTGCCCCACCTGCTTCATCGCCTGCGGCAAACTTGCCGAAGTCGAGCACGGACCAAGAGCAGGCCTTAAAGTTGAAGGTCCTGAATATGAAACCATCTATGTCTTTGGCGGGCTGTGCTGCATTGACCGGATGGAAGAAATTCTTAATTTGAACGACTTATGCGATCGCTACGGAATGGATACCATGTCAACCGGCAACCTCATCGCCCTGGCCATGGAGGCTAACGCAAGGGGCATTAACCCCAGTTTCCCGGCTTTTGGGGACTCTGAAGGGGCAGCCAGACTACTGGTGGAAATCGCCACCCGCCAAGGCGCCGGGGCTGTGTTCTCAGACGGCATCATTCCGGCCGCCAAAGCCCTGGGCCTTGAGGACGTGGCCATTCATGTCAAGGGCATGGAACCGGCGGGCTACGACCCGCGTGTCCTCAAAGGGGTAGGGCTGGGATACGCGACTTCAGCGCGCGGCGCCTGCCACTTAAGGGCTACCTTTTACAAACCGGAATTAACCGGGGTTATTCCCAGAGACACAACGGAGGGCAAAGCCGCCTTATATATCGACTATGAAGACCGCCTGACTATTTTCAACGCCATGATTTTGTGTGTTTTTTACCGGGACATGCTCCAGTGGCCGAAGCTGCAGACGCTGCTCAAAGCCCTGACCGGCGTCGACTACTCGGTCGAGGAACTGCGCCGGATGGCTAACGAAATTATTACCATGACCCACCAATTTAACCTTCGGCAGGGCCTCGGAAGGGACAGCGACCGGTTGCCCAAACGCCTGCACCGGGAACCGTTGCCGGAGACCGGAGCGGTGGTTACGGAAGCTGAGTTAACCCGCATGGTGGATGATTATTACACTTTGAGGGGGTGGTAAGAAAAGTCGCAAATGCTTGGCTGGGGGTGGGGACCGCCTTTATAAGCCCAGTGATCTGCGAGGCTGCATTGAATACAGGCCGCTTGACCATGACAGGTCCGGCCGACCAAATGCTTAATGCTCCTGAAGTGAAAAAGGCTTACATGGGCGGTCCTTAGTCACATGCCCGCCCTGTGGGGCCCTTCCTCTTTAAAGACAAAGGCATACTCCTCCAAAGAGTGGCATATAAGCCCTGGAAGTAACAGAATATTCTTCCAATTTTATTGGGATTTTTCCTGACAGCAATACCTGATACGGCATAAGCAAAGAATGCACACCTGGAGTGTAGGTGCGAATTCATTCGAACACGGCACGTTGGCAACAAATTTTCCAGCATTTGGTGTAAAATCCTGGTACGAATGAATTCGTGCCCACATTTGCCAGACAGTATCAAGGATGAGAATCCGGGATGTGGGTTTATTCTTTCAAAGAAGAACAGTGCACAAAGCTGTGTGGGTTAATTATTCGGGCATAAAGGGGTGGTTAAATAATCTTTAGAAGAGTAGCCAGCAACCATTGAACTCTTGGTATTCATTTCGAACGCAGTATTAACATGGTAAAAGGAGGCTAAATTTCATGGAACAAAAGAACTACGACGTAATTCTTGACACCT
This sequence comes from Pelotomaculum sp. FP, assembly GCF_004369245.1. NCBI lineage: Bacteria > Bacillati > Bacillota > Clostridia > Eubacteriales > Desulfotomaculaceae > Pelotomaculum > Pelotomaculum sp. FP. The sequence goes on from NZ_QFGB01000012.1 coordinate 32,348, forward strand.
TGCCGGAGAACGAGTCAAGGCTCGAAGTCCTCTTCCGCCAAGCCGGAGACGGTTTTCTTCAGGTAGAGTACGGGAGAGAACAAAGAGCCAATTTACAGGACTCATTCAGGATCCAGGCTATTAATGATCTGGTCCTGGCCAAGAATTTAAACGGTTTAATTGAAACAGTGCCCGGGATTAGAACAAATATGTTTCATTTTGACCCCGCAGCTCTATCAGTTCGAAAGTTAATCGGTGAAATCAAGGAAGTTGAAGATTCATTGACCTCCATTGAGGACATCGTCGTTGAATCACGCCTGATTAGTCTTCCAATAGCTTGGGAAGACAGTGAAACCAAAAAAGCTGTGGCCAAGTACGTAAAAGAAGTCCGCCCGGGCGCCCCGAATGTGATTAACGGATATAACCTTGAGTATATGGCGTTGTGCAACGGGATCTCAGTTGAAGAAATAAAAAATAAAGTACTGGGTACTGAATGGTACAACAGCGGCGGCGGATTCTGGCCTGGTGGCGGGTTCTTCTGGCCGATGGATCCCAGGTGCGCAATTGTTGTACCAAAATATAACCCTCCCCGGACATGGACCCCGGAAGGAGCGGTGGGTATTGGCGGACCTTGTATATTTACCTATACTACGCCTACCGGAGGCGGTTACCAATTATTTGGCAGGACGATACCAACATTCCAGTTCAGCCAAAAACACCCGCTGTTCAAAGACAGCCCGTTCCTTTACAAGTCCGCAGACAGGATCCGTTTCTTTGAAGTAACGGAAAAGGATATTCTCGATATCTTCGAGCATGTCCATAACAAAACCGACTACCAGTATCAAATTAAAGAAGATCAAATTTTAGTAAAGGACTATTTGAATTTTTACAACTCAGAGGAAGTTCAAAAAGGAGCCAAGGAATTTCAGGAGAAGCAAAAAGAGGCAACCAAAACTGCGCCCCGGCTATAAACGAAAAATAAGAATCAGTTGGGAGGAAATAGTATGCTAAAGATATTGAACGGGGGAATTGAGGCAATCGTTGAAGATTGGCCGGGTAGACTGGGATATCTTGGCAAGGGAATGGCTCCTGCCGCGGCCATGGATAATGTTGCGCTTGAATTTGCGAACTTGCTTGTGGGTAACCCGCCTGGTGAAGCAGGGATAGAAATTGCGGGCGGTTATTTTGAAGCCGAAATCGGCGCCGATACCGTACTCAGCATTACCGGCACGGATATGAAGCCCACCTTAAACAACCAGCCGGTCCCCGTGTGGGAATCCTTTGAAGTGAAAAAGGGTGACGTCCTGAAATTCTCTCATTTCAGTGAATTCGGCTTCAGGTCATATATTGGTGTGGCTGGCGGTATTGATGTGCCGTTATACCTGGGCAGCAAGTCAACCTGCATTTTTGGTAGTTACGGTGGTTTCAAGGGCAGGAAACTCCAGGCCGAAGACGTTTTACCATTTGGCAAGCCATATCAGGATTTGAAAAACCTGCTGGGTAGAAAGCTCAAAAAAGAGGTTATCCCGGAATATTCCCGTGTATGGGACTTAAGAGCCATCCCAGGTCCCAACACGTGCCCGGATTATGTTACAGAAGAAGGAATGGATTTCTTGTTCAGCCATTCCTTCAAGATTCAGCACAGCTCAAACCGTTCAGCTTACCGCATCGATGAGGTAAAAGGCAATTTCTTTGCCAGGGAAGACGGTGGAGTTGGCGGGAGCCATCCCTCGAACATCGTGGACCATGCTTACGCAATGCGCGGCTGCCTGAACGTCTGCGGCAACACCCCCATCATCTTAATTGCGGACGGGCCCACTCTCGGAGGATATATAAACGTTTTAAGCATAATCAATGCCGACCTGTGGAAAGTGGGCCAGGGGACTCCTTCAAGAGATTTTATTAAATTTACCATGAGCACACAAGAGGAAGCTCTCCAGGCTCGCATTGAGCAAAAGGCCTTGTTCACCGAGAAATCTTTGGCGTAAAACCGCCTGCAATGGGAGTGAAAAAATGGATCTCAATGTAGATATGGGTGAAAGCTTCGGTAGGTACAAGCTCGGCAATGACGAGGAAGTGATGAAATATATCACTTCGGCTAACGTGGCCTGCGGCTTCCACGCCGGTGATTCCCTGGTCATGCAGGAAACAGTGATGCTGGCCAAAAAGTACGGGGTTGCAGTGGGCGCCCACACCGGCCTGGAAGACAAAAGAGGCTTCGGCAGGCGCCGCATGGAAATCACCCCGGAGGAATTAAAATGCGACACCCTGTACCAGTTGGGCGCGTTGGACGCGTTCTTAAAGAGCAATGGTATGACCATGCAGCATATCAAGCCGCACGGCATACTCTACCGCATGGTCCACGATGAAGAGCGCTATGCCAGGGCCTATCTCGAAGCAGTGGCGCAATACAACCCCGGGTTGTACGTGATGATCCCGAGGAACACAGTGATCTGGAAGCTCGGACTGGAATTGGGCTTGAACATGGCCGCCGAGATCTTGATTGACTTAAGCTACGATGACGACGGCAACTGGGTCTTGGAACGGACCAAGAAAGCAAGATCGCCGGAAGAAGTTGCCGAACGCGCTATCATGGTAGCGAGAGACAAAAAAATAACGACCATCAGCGGTAAAGTTATAGACGCCGCGGGAGACACAATATGCTGCCACGGTGATTCTCCCAATGCCGCCGAGGTTGTCAAAAAAGTTAAAGAGGCTTTTGAGAAAGCAGGCATTCCGCTCAAGCAACTCGGCGCCGCTTAAAACAATAAGTAAAAAGGAGGATATCACAAAGATGGAAGTAGTAGCAAAAGCTCATATGCCAGGACTGGTAGCCCGGGTAGTTGTTAATGAAGGGGACCAGGTTAAGGCGGGTCAGGAGGTTGCAGTTATTAACTGCATGAAAACCGAGCTCTCCGTCGTTGCCCCCTCTGACGGAGTTGTAAAAACTATTTTGGTCCAAGAGTGGGACGAAATGGAAGTCGGTTCCCCGATGGTTATCCTGGAAGCTTAAGATTATAAAGGAAGATGAACAGATGAAAAAATTGCTTATCGCCAACCGCGGAGAAATTGTTAACAGGGTAATGCGGGCTTGCCGCGACCTGGGTATAAAACCCGTAACAATTTACTCCGATGCCGACAAGAACATGGGCTACCTCAAGGAAGCAGACGAGGCTTACAATATCGGCCCCGCCAACCCGGTTAAAAGCTACCTGAACATTGAGGCTATCATCAACGCGGTAAAGACATCCGGAGCTGATGCTGTTCACCCCGGCTACGGGTTCCTTTCAGAAAACGCCGCCTTTGCCAAGGCTGTCGCAGAGGCCGGCGCCACCTGGGTTGGCCCTCCACCAGCCATCTTAAAAGCTATCGACTCCAAATGCTTCTGCCGCAAGATTGCCTCGGACGCAGGCGTTCCGGTGGTGCCCGGAACCATCGACATTATTCAAGACGCGGCTGAGATTTACCAGTTTGCTTCTGAATGTGGCTATCCCATCGTCCTGAAACTGGACAAGGGTGGCGGGGGCAAAGGTATCGAACTGGTTAAAGAAGAAGCGCAGGCTAAAGAAGCTTTCGAAAGGCTTTCCAGGATCGGTCTGATGGCTTTTAAAAGCTCTGAATGCTACATTGAGAAAGAGATCCAAAACCCCAGGCACATTGAAATCCAGTTCCTTACCGACGGCAAGGGCAGCTGCGTCTGCCTGGGCGAAAGGGAATGTTCCATCCAGCGCCGTTATCAAAAAATAATCGAGGAATCACCATCACCGGTGGTCAGCGAGGAAGACCGCAAGGAGCTCTTTGACTACACCACCAAACTGGCTCTGGCCATGGACTACCACGGAGCGGGCACCATGGAGTTTCTCCGCTCGGAAGACGGTAACTTCTACTTTATGGAGGTCAACGCCAGACTGCAGGTGGAACACCCGGTAACTGAATACCTGACCAACGTGGACATAGTCAAACAGCAGTTGCTCATAGCCTCCGGCCAACCCCTTGATTTCGCTCAGAAAGACATTGAGTTTAAGGGGCACGCCATCGAGGCCAGAGTATATGCGGAAGACCCGGTCTCCTTTATCCCGTCACCGGGGACCATCACCAGCCTGGAATTTCCCGATATGGAGGCGCAGTACCTGAGAATTGACCATGCTATCGAAGCGGGTGGAACGGTCCCTCCCTACTACGACCCGCTGTTGGCCAAGGTTATCTCCTGGGGAATTAACCGGACAGACGCTATCAAAAACCTCAAGCTGGGTTTGATGGGCTTTCAAATCGGAGGCATCAAGACTACGATCCCGGCCAACCTGCTTATTGTCAGCAGCCGGGAATTTGCTGAGGGAAGCCTTGATACGGGCTTCATTGAAAAATTGTATGCCAAAGAAGGAGCAACAGGAAGTCCGGGCAGGCCCCTGTGGCCCAACATGTAAAAATTATCAAGGAGGTTAAATCTAATGGCAGAAGATGTTAATGTCAACGTAAAAATAGCTGATGCCGGACCCGCTGGTTGGCTTGCCTATTCTATCGCCACCTGGATGGCCTGGGCGTTTCTGGTAGGATATGTGAAGCCTTCGGCGCTGCTATTCATGGCTGCCCTGTCTTTAGCCTGCGCCATCCCTTATCTGATTGCGGGAATAACCCAGTTAAAGCTGGGTAATGTTGCCGGCGGCGTGACCTGGACCTATTTCGGCTCGTTTTTTGCCTTCGCCTCCGCGTTGAATTACGCCATCACCTATTTCGCGCCTATATACAAGTGGGAGCTGGATGCCCGCATCCTGGGTTACGAGTGGGCTATTTTGGGGATCGTGCTCGTTCTGACCACACCCATTTTCGCCAAATACTCTCCCGCAGCCGCAACCATCTCGGTAATCGGCGCAGATGTCGGTATTGCCTGCCTGGCCCTGGTTTACTGGGGAGTAGGCAGTCTGGCCCTCTTAAGCGGCTGGGGATTCTTTGTCGCAGGGTTCTTCGGCATAGTCATGGCTGCAGGCGGGATCCTCGAGGGCGCCGGCATGAAGTTCCCGATGGGTAAGCCGCTATTAAAATAATCAAAAACATACTCTTTGACAAAATAAATCAATATTGTTAATATATTTTAACAAGGTGAATTCTCAAGCAGCGGTGCTCATGACATCACTAATTCCTGTACATGGGCGCCGTTTTTCTTGAAAATAAGCGTGGAAATCAATCAGTTGCATATTTGGGGTGTTGCTATTGCTTTGGGAGAAGTTAGTCGAAATGCTGCCGGTCGGTCTTATCGTTTATGACAAAAATAATAATGTTATTTTTTCCAATCAAGTAGCTGCTGAAGCTTTGCATACAAGCGCCCGGTTGTTAACACAAATTTCAGCCGGCCAGTCATTTGAAATAGCTGTTGGTGATAAAACCTATGCCGCCAACCGGGTTGACATTAATGACGGCGCTATCAGTTTTGTTATTTTACTGTCCGATATTTCCCACTGGCGCAACGAAATAGCCGAGCAAAAAGAACAGATTAATGAGTTGGAGGATATCTTCAACTCCTCCTATGACGAGATCTTTGTTATCGATGGAAATGGTTTAACCAAACGAATCAACAAGGTTGGGGAAAGCTATTACGGAGTTCCAGTCAGAACACTTCTCGGCAAAAACGTTAAAGATCTGGAAAAAAGCGGCTTTTTCAACCAATCTGTGGCCAGGATTGTTTTACAGGACCAGAAACGTGTCACCATGACGCAAACCACCAAAAGCGGGAAGCACCTGATTGTTACAGGCAACCCCATCTTTAATGAAAACGGGGAGATTACCCGTGTGGTTGTAAACTCACGGGATATATCGGAACTATTAAACCTTAGAAAACAACTTGAAAATACCGAGCAGTTGGCGGAAAGTTACCGCCGGCAGCTGTTGAAGTTGAGCCAGGAAAAAGCCAGAAGCAGTGAGCTGATAGCCGAGAGCCCCCAGATGAAACGGGTGCTGGAAATGGTCGACAAGGTAGCCCAGGTCGATTCAACCGTGCTGATTACAGGTGAATCAGGTGTCGGCAAGGGTGTCCTCGCCTCCAGGCTGCACAAGCTGAGCAAGCGCTCGGACGGTCCTTTTATCACCATTAATTGCGGCGCTATCCCGGAAAATCTTTTAGAGTCGGAATTATTTGGCTACGAAGGCGGCGCTTTTACCGGAGCCCGCAAGGAAGGGAAAAAAGGGCTATTGGAACTGGCCAGCGGCGGTACTGTTTTTCTCGACGAGATAACCGAACTCCCTTTAGGCCTTCAGGTTAAGCTCTTGCAGGTAATCCATGAAAAAAAACTTATTCGCATCGGAGGCAGCAAGTATGTTGATGTAAATATCCGTTTTGTAGCCGCCACCAACAGGGATATCCGGCGGATGGTTGTTGAAGGCCTGTTCAGAGAGGATTTGTACTACCGGTTAAACGTGATCCCGATTGTCATCCCTCCTCTCCGCTACAGACAGGAAGACATACCGGTCCTGGTCGACTACTTTTTTGAAAAGCTTAACTCAAAATATCAGACGAATAAACAATTTACCAGTGAGGCGTTAGAAATCCTAAAAAATTACAATTGGCCCGGCAATGTCCGCGAACTGGAAAACCTTGTGGAAAGGCTCCTTGTTACCAGAGAGGACAACGAGATAGGCGTAGGCCACCTCCCCGATTATATCTTTGAAGGAAAAAGCAGGTTCCCCAACAGGATTTATGTTCTGGACATCTATCCCTTAAAGGAAGCGACCGAGGAGTTGGAAAAACAGCTGATTGTCATGGCCCACAGCCGGTACAAAAATACCTATAAAATGGCCAAGGCGCTGGAAATCAACCAGTCCACAGTGGTACGGAAATTACAAAAATACCATTTGGGCGCCTCCTCCCGGCCGGCCCCGATCAAGACGGGTAAGAAAAAATAAAAAACAAATAAGGGGGCTGTCCTTTAACAGCTCCCTTTGTTTTAAGGCTTATTTTCATGACTTAGTCGGCGTAACGACGGTAATTACGGAAGCATTCACTGCAGTAAACAGGCTTGGATCCGTCCGGCTGGAACGGCACCCTGGCTATCTGACCACAGTCATCACAGGTTGCCTCATACATCTGGCGGTTGGGCCTGTTGCCCTGCCCACCTGCGAACCTGCCCTGTTCACGACCACGGCTGTTTTTACGGGCCGCCCTGCAGGCGGGACACCTGGAAGGCTCGTTGGTAAAGCCCTTCTCGGCAAAAAACTCCTGTTCCCCGGCCGTGAATTCAAATTCCATGCCACAATCCTTACATACTAAAGTTTTGCCTGTAAACAAGAAAAACATCTCCTTTCCTAGAATGCTCTGCACGGACGAATTATCAACCCTGATTAAGGAGATGTCTATCGATCTTTAGCAGGCCTTACCATTATATCATCTTTACTAACCATTTAAAACCTTAAACCCCGTATTAAGTAAAATATTTTAAACATCTGTAATTGTCTGTTATTGCAATAAAATGGATGCTGAGATATTATATTTGACAGCAACTACACGCCAGGGGGTTGCATTTTGGAACAGCGGGAAAATTTTGCAAAAGCGGCTCAAGCCCTTAAAAAAGCCCGGACACTCGTGGTTACAGCAGGCGCAGGCATGGGGGTTGATTCCGGCCAGCCTGATTTTAGGGGCGACCGGGGATTCTGGAAAGCCTACCCCATGTATGAACGACTGGGACTCAGTTTTGTGGATGCCGCCAACCCTTCCCACTTTCAGGCTAACCCCGCCTTCGGCTGGGGCTTCTATGGCCATCGCGCCAACCTTTACCGCCAGACCTTGCCCCACCATGGGTTTACCCTGCTGCTGAACTGGGTTTCCCGTTACCAGCTGGACTGCTTCGTGGTAACCTCGGTAATCAGGATCAACCTCCGCGAACCCTTTATACCCGGCCCTCATATCCCACTGGCCTGCGGGGCTTTGGAAGGTTTGAACGGGATTAACGAATTATTATAAAACATATGGTGAAGGCCAATATTTCATTGACACGGCCTTTTGACTCATGTAAAATTTAAATGAAAAGGGGCGGCTGAAGCTGTCATGCATTAAAACGTATTAATCAATAAAATCTAACACTGTGAACAAACCACGGAGGTTAAGTCCTGATCATTTGGACAACCGTGGTTTTTTGTTTGTAAAGGGGGTGATAAACTGATACATATATGAGTCTATAAACAGAATAATATTGCAATTACTTGTTGGGGAGTGATATTTTGCATATACCGGACGGTTTTCTTGACGCCAAGACCTGGGTTGCCACAACAGTGGTTGGCGCCGGGGCTCTCAGCTACAGTCTGAAAAAGGTGCGGGAGGAATTCAATGAGCGTCTGATCCCGGTGATGGGTGTGCTGGCGGCCTTCATCTTTGCCGCCCAAATGATCAATTTTCCCATAGCGGGCGGCACATCCGGCCACCTGCTGGGCGCAACCCTGGCTACAGTCCTGCTTGGTCCCTGGTGTTCCGGACTGATCATTTCAACTGTCCTGATTATCCAGTGCCTTTTCTTCAATGACGGTGGTTTGACCGCCCTGGGCGCCAACGTTCTAAATATGGCCTTTATCGGCAGCCTGGTCGCATATGGAGTATATAAACTTGTATCCGGCAAGAGTCGTTTTGAGCAAGCGGCTATTTTCCTGGCAGCCTGGTCCTCCGTGATCGCCGCCGCTCTGGCCGCCACAGTGGAACTGGCCTTATCCGGAACAGTCCCCTTTCATGTCGCCCTGGCGGCAATGCTCAGCTGGCATTTTTTAATCGGTATCGGCGAAGGGTTAATTACGGTAGTCGTAGTGTCTTACGTGCGGGGCGTCGGCTTGAAGCCAACCTGGCAGCAGAAAAAAGCATAGGTAAGGGGGTCAAGCATGAATACGAAAAAAACAGTACTAATCCTTTTATTGTCCGCCCTGGTCGTGGCCGCCCTACTTTCTCCCTTCGCCTCATCCAGTCCGGACGGGCTGGAAAGGGTTGCTGAAGACCAAGGCTTCCTCGACAAGGGCGAGGAACAGGTCTTGAGCTCGCCAATACCCGATTACCTTTTTCCGGGTATCCAGAATGAAAAGGCAGCGACATCAGCCGCAGGCGTCATCGGGACCATGCTGACCTTTGGGGCGGTGTATGTACTGGGCAGGATAGTTACCGTCCGCAAAGCTAAAGCAGAGACAAAATTGCAATCAACACCTAAGTGAATAAACAGTCAGGGATGATTGTATCGAGAATAGTAATGGGTGCGAATAAATCCGCACCCTCATCATTTTAGCACAAGACCCTTCTCAGGACGGATCGTCATTTAGCATTCTACCTGTCTGTATAAATGCTCACGGGTCAAGGCCAGGTTGTTGTTAAGCCCGCCTGAGAAAAGAATCTGGTGTACATTCAGTCCGCTCACCCGGAAACTGGCGGCGCAGGAATGAAGATACAGCCGCCACATCCGGACAAAGCGTTCACCGAACATCTCCCTCACCCTGTCCACATTATGTTCAAAGCCTTCAGCCCAGCGCTCCAGAGTCATGGCATAGTGGACCCGCAGGCTTTCAACATCAATGACATGAAAATCATAGTCCGCCAGTTGCCATATTGCCTCCCTCAGGGAAGGTATATAACCGCCACGAAAAATATATTTTTCGATCCAGGAGTTTACGGGACCCTCCTTGAGGTGGGAAATGGTATGCAGCAGTACCAGGCCGCCTTCCTTCAACAGTCTCCTCAAGGAGCTCATAAATTCCGGATAGTTGGCCCGGCCTACGTGTTCAAACATCCCCACACTGGCTATTTTATCAAAGACACGCCCGCCGGACGCCAGGACCCGGTAATCCATCAGCTCAACCTCCACCTGGCCGTCCAAACCCAGCTCCTTAATCCTGCGCCGGGTTTCCTCAAACTGCTCCTGACTCAGGGTAATCCCCATCGCTTTCACGCCGTATTCACGGGCGGCCCGGATGATCAGCCAGCCCCAGCCGCTGCCGATATCTAATAGAGTTTCGCCCGGCTTCAGCTCAAGTTTCTTTAAGACGTGGTCAATTTTCTGGTTTTGTGCTTTACTCAGGGAATCCGCAGGGCTTTGAAAATAGGCGCAGGAGTAGCTCATGGTCTCATCCAGCCACAATGAAAAAAAATCGTTCCCCAGATCGTAGTGCTGCTGAATGTCTTCCTGCTGTTTACGCAGGGAGTTTGGCCTCAGCCTGCGGGGGAAAGACCGGGCTAAAGCATGGCCTTTGAAACGGCCTTCAAAAATCTCTTTACCCTGCAGTACAGTCTTGGTAATTTCCTCCAGGTCTCCGAAGAAGTCAATCACCCCATCCATATAGGCTTCACCCAAGGTCAGCACCGGGTCCTGGACAAACTTCCTGCCCGGTAGTTTTTCGCGGAATAACAGCTTAAAGCAAGGAGCGCCGGCGCCATACCGCTCCGTTGTACCGTCCCAATAGGTTACTTCGAATGCCGGGGACTTAATCCCGCCCAACAAATTGTGTAGTAACTGCTTTTGCATTGCCCATCTCCTCCTGGTTGTTCCTGAGTAGTTGTCCATGCCGCCGGCGGCGCCGCGTATGATGAAAATGTATTTTCAGGGTAGGTTTTCCATTCTCTGACACGGTTATGTATCTTTACTATCTGACCGTGTTTGGCGTTATAATAGAGTGATGATCAAAATGCAAACTAGTAAAAGGAGGTAAATTTAATGTGTACAGAAAAAAGCGATTGGGATAAGGTTATTGAGTTCCACGGCCACAGCTGCCCGGGCATAGCTACAGGTTACCACGTAGCCAGAATTGCTTTACAAAAACTTCAGGCCATTCGAGCCGCCGACGAGGAGCTGATCGCTATTGTAGAAAATGACTCCTGCAGCGTGGACGCTATCCAGGTTTTGACCGGTTGCACCTTCGGCAAAGGAAACCTTGTCTTTAACGACTTGGGGAAGCAGGTCTATACTTTTGTTTGCCGCAACAGCGGACGTGCTGTACGGATTGCTGTCAAAGGTCCGGCAAGGCGAAAGGCCCCTTCGTTGAAAGAGCTAAGGGATAAAGTTTACGGCGGGACAGCCTCCGCTGAAGAACGTAAAGCTTTCCACGACCACCAGCAGGAACGCATCCGCTATATCCTGGATCTGCCCGACGATGAATTTTGTGAGATCCGGGACGTTGAAATTGAATTTCCCGATAAGGCCAAGATTTACGATTCTCACACCTGTGCCGTATGCGGGGAACAGGTTATGGAGCCGCGTGTCCGTGTTAAAGGCGGCAAGATTGTTTGCATACCCTGCTCAGAGCATTAGACAGAGACTGACCGAAATATTATTCCTTCAAAAATCTGCTTGATGCCGTTTCTGCCCGGGGAAAACCCCTCTCCAAGCAGAATGTATGCGACAATACCTGCCGCAAGAGCAAGAATCACTAGAACAGCAAACCAGCGGGGTATACGCCCTCTCCAAAAAAGGCTCAGCCCAACAACAATCAAGATTACAGGCCACAGCCCGGCCGACTGGGCTAACATCTCACGCGAGGCGTACCCCGTATTGATCAAGAGCATCGCTGTCCCAAACAGGATCAGCGCCATCCCGAGAATGAACGTCCCGACACTCACCGGTCTCTCTCCTTTCCCGAACCGTGGAGCAGAATATAAATCCCCAGGGCAATGATCAACAGCGGCCAAGAAAAACGCAAAAAATAGTGAGGGACTGTTTGTCCGACCAGAAAGATGATGCCCAGCCCGATCAACAGGAGACCGGCGTTGCGCCTTCGTTTTTCCGAATCTACACGCAAGCCTTTTTTTTCACCAGGCGACTGGTACCCGGCCGTTGGCTCTCCCTGCGCCTCCCGCGCTCCTTCAACAGGGATGTCCGGACGGTCGTTTTCAACAGGTATAACAACCGCTGCGATGATGTAAACAAGAATGCCGCTGCCGCCAAGCATTACCGACAGGACCCATAGCAGCCTTACAAGGGTTACATCGACCTCAAAATACTCGGCCATACCGGCAGCGACCCCTGCAATCATCTTGTTTTTACGGGATCGGTAGAGCCTGTTCATATGAATGCCCCCAAATAAAGTTGTTTTAACCACTACATTGAAAATACGGGTGCGAATTAGATTCGCAACAAGGTTTTTAAGGGAATGTTGTAGAAATTTATTAAGTCGCAGCTAATCTTGCTGGATTTCCACAACGGCTATTTCCTGCAAAAATATAAAAATTATTTGATTTTCATGAACATTATGGTTAAGATTAAAGTTAATGGATAATTATTCCCTGACAGTTTTTATCAGTATATTTAATTTCCCATACATTTGTATATTATGCGGGGAGCTGAAGCTATTCGGCTGAGAAAGAACTTGGTTCTGACCCACAGACCTGATCTGGGTAATGCCAGCGTAGGGACAAGCTAGATCGTGCTTTAAGTGAGCGCGTTCGGGCCTTTTGCCTGCAGGCAGAAGGCCTAATTTAATTTAAAGGAGGTTTTTGTCAGTGCTCTATAACGTCAGCCTGCAGGTCATCCCAATCGTACCCGAGGCGGAGGTTTACCCGGTGGTAGACAAGGTAATTGACCTGATCAGGGAGTCCGGCGTCAAATATGTTGTCGGCCCCATGGAGACAACGATGGAAGGAGAACTTGACCTGCTCCTGGGAATCGTAGCCAGGGCGCAAGAGATCTGCCTGCAAAATGGCGCCACACGGGTCCTGTCGGTGGTTAAAATAGACTGCAAGGCAGGTGGTGTCACGATTGAGGAGAAAATTAACAAGTATCGTTAACGGCGCATTCCCACTGGGATTTGTAGTCCTGCTGCTGGTTACATGGGAATACCTGGTGCGCTGGAAAGCCGTCCAGGAATGGATTCTGCCCGGTCCCGCCCTCATTGCGCGAACCCTGGCAGACAACCTGCCCTTAATCCTTAAACACGCGCAAACAACGCTGATGGAATGCCTGGCAGGTTTTACCCTGGCCATAATCTTATCCTTTGTTCTGGCTTTCGTCATGGACGAGGTCCTCCTTCTGAGGAGAGCTTTGTATCCCTTGCTTATCGCCTCCCAGACCGTCCCGATCATATCAGTGGCCCCGCTTTTCATAATCTGGTTCGGGTACGGCGTCATGCCCAAAATTATCGTAGTAATCCTGGTCTGCTTCTTTCCGATTGCTTTAAGCCTGCTGGGGGGGCTGGGGGCTGTTGACAGGGAGTACCTCGAGCTCTTCAGGTCGATGAAAGCCACCCGGCTGGATATAATCCGGATGGTCAAACTGCCTCTGGCGCTGCCATCCTTCTTCTCCGGGCTGAAGATAGCCGCGTCTTACAGCGTCATGGGAGCGGTCATCGGCGAGTGGCTGGGCGCCAAGGAGGGATTGGGCATGTACATGACCATTGCCCAGCGCTCGTTCCAGGTAGACCGCGTGTTCGCGGCCATCCTTACCATCACCGTTTTAAGCGCGGCCCTGTTTGCGCTGGTAGCCCTTATTGAAAGACTGGTCATTCCCTGGAACAGGTTAACAGAATGGAGGGATTTGTAATGAAAAAGATAGTTCTGGCAGTCGCTTTATTAACACTCCTGCTGGCTGCGGGCTGCGGCGGGAACAAGGCGCAGGAGGAAAAACCTCTCAAAAAGGTTTCGGTAATCCTGGACTGGACTCCAAACACCAACCATACCGGAGTCTACGTAGCTCAAAAACAAGGGTTTTATGAAGAAGAAGGACTGGACGTGGATATAGTGCAGCCCAGTGAAGGCGGAGCGGCCCAGTTGGTCGCGTCGGGGCAGGGCGATTTCGGCTTCAGCTACCAGGAAGAGGTAACCATAGCCAGGACCAGGGACATCCCCGTCAAGGCGCTGGCGGCTGTTATTCAGCACAACACCTCCGGCTTTGCATCGCCAGCGGGAAAAGGGATCAAGAGCCCCAAGGACTTTGAGGGCAAGAAGTATGGGGGCTGGGGTTCTCCAGCCGAGGAAGCCATGCTGAAGGCCCTCATGAACCAGGATCAAGCCGACTTTAATAAAGTTGAGATCATCAACATCGGCTCGGCGGACTTTCTCACCAGCGTCAGCAAAGATATTGATTTCGCCTGGATTTTCAAGGGTTGGGACGGCATTCAGTCAGAGCTCAAAGGCGTGCCCCTCAATTTCATATACTTGAGGGACTATAACGCCGCCCTCGACTTTTACACCCCGGTCTTGATTGCCAGCGAAGATACGGTCAAGAACAACCCGGAACTGGTGGCCGCTTTCATGAAAGCAACCGCGAGGGGCTATGACTACTGTATCAAGGACCCGGAAAAAGCCGGGCAGGTACTGCTTGACTGTGTACCCGAGTTAAACAGGGAGCTGGTCATGGCCAGCCAGCAGTACCTGTCCAAGGAGTACCGGGCAGACGCCCCCCGCTGGGGTGAGATGTCCGGTGAGCGCTGGAAAAAATACGCCGACTGGATGTATTCCCAGGCTCTGATTGAAAAGCCCCTCGACTATCAAGAAGCCTACACCAACCAATTCCTGCCCAAGGAGTAGCGCCTTGCCTAAAGTCGTTGCTGAAGGAATAAAAAAGACCCTGGGGGGCGTTTTAACCCTCCAGGAAATAAATATCGAAGTAGAGGACCACGCAATCGCCGGCGTACTGGGCCCGAGCGGCTGCGGCAAAAGCACACTTTTTAATATTATCGCGGGGCTGATGAGGCCCGACCGGGGGAATGTTTACATAGGAGGGGCGGCTGTTACGGGGAGCACCGGCCTGGCCAGCTACATGCGCCAGAAGGACCTCCTGCTCCCCAACCTTAACGTCCTGGACAACGTCAGCATACCCCTGGTCTTAAAGGGCATGCCCAAAAAAAAGGCCCGCCTGGAAGCTGAACAGCACCTCAGGACATTCGGGCTGCAGGGCTTTGAGCACTATTATCCAGGCCAGCTTTCCGGCGGTATGCGGCAACGGGCGGCGCTCTTACGGACCTACCTTTTTTCCAGCGGCATCTGGCTTCTGGACGAGCCGTTTGCATCGCTTGACGCCATCACCAAGAGGAAAATGCATACCTGGCTGATCCAGGTATTGGACCAATTTCAGCCAACAGTGCTGTTTATCACCCATGATGTGGACGAAGCTCTGTATCTCTGCGACAAAGTCTATGTGCTTTCGGAGCGCCCGACCGTGGTCAAGTTGGAAGTTGAGGTACCCTTTTCCAGACCGCACCACAGCCACACCATTGTTGACCCGTCCTACGGGCCGGTGCGTGACGCCATCATGGACGCCCTGTCCATCTAAACAGCGACAGTGGGACGGTTCTATCTTTTATTCCGGAGGTTCCCAGTTGAAATATCTGATCATGACCAATGGTGAATATGGGGTACCGGACTGGTACCGCAGGCAGTCCGGCAACTTTGACCGGATTATCTGTGTCGACGGCGCCGCCGGACCGGCCAGGGCTCTCGGCATTAAACCGGACTGGCTGGTCGGCGATATGGACTCCATTAAACCAGCGGACCGCACCTACATGGAACAGGCCGGTGTCCTGTTCAAGACCTTCCCCAGACATAAAGACTACACCGACACCCAGTTAGCCCTGACGCTGGCTGCTGAGGAAGGCGCCGGCAAGCTGGTGATCTGGGGCGGAACCGGCTCACGGCTGGACCATACGCTTTCCAATATCTGCAGCGCCTCTTCCTTTCTCAAGCAGAATATCGAAGTGGTATTTGACTCACCCGCAGTCACGATTTACTTGATCAACCACCGCCTGAGGCTGCCTGCCGCAGTGGGTGACACCGTGTCGCTGCTCGTACTGGGTGACAGGGCTACCGGGATAACACTGCAGGGATTCGAGTATCCCTTACAGGACACACTCCTGGAAGGCCGGTGGCAGTGGGCGGTTTCCAACGTGGTTACGGAACACAGCCCTGTTGTGGAAATTGATTCCGGTAATTTGGCGGTCTTTCACTACAAGGCGCAGGTATAAGCAGCCTCCCCTTCAGGCCTTTGTTAGTTACACTTACCTTGGGTTGACACGGGGTTCTCTTCCGGCAATATCTTATATTTCTCATTGATCCTGATGAACCAGGCGGCAGACTGGCCTTGAAACAAAAAAGCCAGCGAGACCATAAAGGCGGCAGTAACACCAAAAGCTGTGGCAGCCAGACCGATGGAAATCGCCAGGTTGCGCAATACGGTCCCAAAAACGAGCGTAAGCGCATCTTCTCTGCAGAAATACCAACGGCCTATTTTAACAGCCATGAGGTAATTCAAAAAATAAAAAACCATCCAAACTATGATTGCGATAAACAGCAAGCCGGGCTGGGAAACAATCATTTGGGCATTGGCGCTTATACCGGTAAACATCATGTAAACCATTCCCCAGGCAGTAGTAGCCGGAAGCAAGGGTTTAACAGATTTATTGAATTCTTCCCGGGTATATTTTTTTAACAGCAAGGAATATGTTGCGAAACCCATGACCAAAGGCAAGAATATGACCATGGCAACCGTTTTAAGTACGGCAAAAATATCAATGCAGATGTAGCTGCCGACCATTACCAGCAGGTACCACGGCACTGCGATTGAGCCCAGGACCAGGCTTATCACTGTAAGCTTAATAGCGGCGGGTATATTTCCCCGTGCAAAATGAGTAAATGCGATCGTCATGTTGGATGTCGGAAGTAACGAAGCAATTGCCAGTCCGGCAAAAAGCTGCGGGTCTTTCAACAAAAACACGATACCCAGAATGTAAGCAAGAACGGGTACCAGTACAAAATTTATAACCGACGCTGCAAGCAGCAATCTGGTATGGTTGAAATTTATAACTTCATTTACCTTGTACCCAATCATTGTTGGGTAAATCATGAGTATGGTTACCCATAACAAATAGTTTTTCAAAACACTTGTATCCATTAATAAGCCAGTGACAAATCCTACAGCCAGCACCAAAGGTATCGTAACGACAATGTTTCGTGAAGGCAAAAGAAAGAGGTCCATTATTTTTCTCACACCGTTAATTTGAATTTGAATTTAATAATAAGAATTCTTGTGGATTTATCTAATATCCTTCTTAAATTTAATAAATCATTCGTATTGTTTAGCAGGTAACAAAACTAACAAGGACCCGAACCATAATAAACGAATTACTAAACTATCTTACGAAAAATGTAAATAGTTCTGTTCGTATGCTCCAAACTATTCGGGCATATTTTGTTATCTTTATACAAAAATTTCTATGATCTGTATTTAGATAATCATTATCACCTAGTTTACAATTGCATTTCATGGTAAACTAAATTTTGTCGGAAATAGTACAAAAAAGCCAAACTGTATTGACTTCTGAGTTAGAGCATCAGCATGGAAACATTTGTTTGCAGTTGGGAACCAGGTTATATGCTAAGATATTAGGTAAAGGATAATTGGGAGGAAAATATCATGGACTTTGCTTTATCACCCAAGCATGAAATGATGAAGTCAATGTTCAGAGAATTTGCTGAAAAAGAAGTTGCGCCGCTAGCCGCTGAGTTGGATGAAAAGTCCGAATTTTCCTGGGATTTATTCAGAAAAATGGGGCAACTCGGGATGTTTGGCATACCCTATCCCCAGGAATACGGCGGAGCCGGAGCGGACTATCTCACCTTCGTATTGGCTTGCGAGGAAATTGGCCGCGCTTGCACTTCCTCGGCTATGCTTTTAAATGGTCAGAACTCCATAAATAGCGGACCAATTTATAGACACGGCACAGAAGAGCAAAAAAAGAAATACCTGGTCCCTGTTATTACCGGTAAAGCCCTGGGAGCCTTTTGCCTGACTGAAGCCGATGCGGGCACAGACGCGTCCAACCAGCAGACGACAGCTGTACTGGATGGCTCTGAATGGGTCATTGACGGGACCAAAATGTTCATAACCAATGCTGGTTTAGCGGATATATATATTATCATGGCCATGACCGATACCGGCAATGGCTCAAAAGGCATCAGCGCTTTTATTGTGGAAAAAGATACACCCGGACTTTCCTTCGGGAAAAAAGAAAACAAAATGGGTGTAAGGGCTTCCCATACTGCAGAAGTAATCCTGCAAGGCTGCCGGGTTCCCAGGGAAAACCTGCTCGGCAAAGAAGGAGAGGGCTTTAAGATTGCGATGCAAAACCTGGACAGCGGCAGGATAGGCGTAGGAGCGATATCTTTGGGTATCGCGCAGGCTGCTCTTGATGAGTCAACTAAATATGCCAAAGAGCGCCAGCAGTTCGGGCGACCTATTGGCGCAAATCAGGCTATCCAGTGGATGATTGCCGATATGGCAACCGAGCTTGAAGCCGCAAGATATCTTGTTTACAGGGCGGCATGGCTGAGAGATCAGAAAAAAGCCCACTCCAAAGAAGCTTCCATGGCCAAGCTTTTTGCTTCGGAATTGGCCATGCGGGCAAGCGTCAAAGCCGTACAGATCCATGGCGGTTATGGATATATGAAAGAATACAAAGTAGAGCGCCTGATGCGGGATGCCAAAGTTTGTGAAATCTTTGAAGGAACATCCGAGGTCCAGCGCATGGTTATCTCCCGCGCTGCCTTGACATAGGGAAGGGTGCACATGCAAATAATCGTTTGCCTAAAACAGGTGCCCAACACCAATGAAGTTAAATTTGATACCAAAACGGGAACTCTCGTCAGGGATGGAGTTGCCAGTATCATTAACCCCGACGACAAGAATGCCCTTGAGGAAGCAATAAGGCTCAAAGAGCTGAAAGGGGGAACCGTTACCGTCATCTCCATGGGACCGCCCCAGGCCGAATATGCTTTAAGAGAAGCACTGGCAATGGGAGCAGATGAGGCTATTCTATTATCTGACCGGGCTTTTGCCGGCGCAGATACCTGGGCCACATCCCTGACTTTGGCTCATGCTATCAAGAAGATTGGCCGCTACGATCTGATCTTTTGCGGCAGACAGGCTATCGACGGAGACACTGCTCAGGTAGGCCCGGAACTGGCTGAGCATTTGGACCTGCCTCAGGTTACTTATGTGAAGAACATAATTTATATAGATAACGATAAGGCTGTCGTAGAAAGAGCGCTGGAAGACGGCTACGAGGTTATCGAGGTAACCTTGCCTGCGGTTTTAACCGCTGTTAAGGAATTAAACATGCCACGTTATCCCACAACCTCAGGGATTATGGACGCTTTTAACGTCAAAAAAGTATCGGTCTGGGGAATAGCTCAGCTTGCATCTGCAGCCGGGCTTGTAGGCTTAAACGCTTCGCCGACGCAGGTTAAGAGGACCTTCAGTCCTGCGGTAAAAGGTAATGGGGAATTGTTAACAGGCAGCGTTAAAGAAACTGTGCAAACTCTGCTAAAAGAACTTCAGGAAAAACACGTGTTATAGAGAGGCAAAATTATGGCTGTAATAATAGAAATAACACAATGTACCGGCTGCGCCGCCTGTCAGGCCGGTTGCACCTTTGGAGCCATAGAAATAGACGGAGGAATTGCCGTAATTACGGATAAATGTATCTGTTGCGGCGCCTGCGTGGAAGAATGTCCGGTACAGGCTATTAGGCTGGAAAATGAAGATAATCTCATTACACCTGCTAAAGAAAAATCCCCCCTGGAAGCCTACCAGGGAGTCTGGGTGTTTGCCGAACTGCGTCATGGGGCAATAATGAATATTGCCCTTGAACTGTTAGGCGAAGGCAGAAAGCTGGCGGATACTCTTGGCGTGGAGTTAGGCGCTGTTTTAATCGGCGATAAAGTCGAACCGCTTGCCCAAGATCTGTTTGCTTATGGCGCTGACGTCGTTTACCTGGTTGAACATGCAGAACTTGAAAATTACAGGACGGAAAGTTACTGTGCCGCCATGGAAAAGTTGATCAAAACCTACAAACCGGAAATTCTCCTGATCGGGGCTACGAATATCGGCCGGGATTTAGGCCCTAGATTAGCCGGGAGAGTCCATACCGGACTTACCTCGGACTGCACCGTACTGGATATCGACACTGAAAAGCGGCTTTTAAACCAGACCCGGCCTGCCTTTGGCGGTAACATTATGGCAACCATCATTTGCCCCGACACCAGACCTCAGATGGCTACCGTCAGACCGGGCGTAATGAAAAAAGCTACTCCGGATTTTAACCGGACCGGGAAAATAGTAAAAGCCTTTTATCCGCCTGATGTTAAAGTCCGTACTATTGTCAGAAATATTGTAAAGGAAGCCAGAAAAATTGTGAACCTGGAAGAAGCTCAAATCATTATTTCCGGCGGACGTGGTGTTGGGGGACCTGAAGGCTTTAAGCTTTTGGAGCAAGTAGCTGACAGTATAGGCGCAACCGTAGGCGCCTCGCGCGGCGCCGTTGATTCCGGGTGGATTCCCTCCAATCATCAAGTAGGTCAGACAGGTAAAACAGTACATCCCAAGCTCTATATTGCTTGCGGAATCTCCGGAGCTATCCAGCATTTAGCCGGGATGCAGCACTCCTCTGTCATCGTGGCAATTAATAAAAATCCCAATGCCCCGATATTCAAAATTGCTGATTATGGTATTGTGGGTGACCTTTTCAAGGTCCTGCCTGCATTGCTGGATACGCTAAAAGAAATAAATAACGGCAGCGACCAGTGCAGCGCAATATAGACTATGAGTTTAATGCTGTATAGCCGGTTTGATAAACACCTGCCGGCAAAACACAGCGCCCTGATTGAACCTCTTTATTTATCTTCCAGAGTTTGTTCCAATTCCAGCATCTTACCACCGGCAAGCTCTTCGGGGACATAGATAAGTCCACAGCGGGGGCATCTTGGCAGGTCAGTTTTAAAGTTGTTGTCCAGGTAAGTAACTCCCGGCAAACGGTTGTTTTGTTCCGTCCGGGCAATTCCATATAATGAAGCTAAGGATGCGCCTGGCGAAAGGAAGACGCATCCTTAGCTTTTTGCAAACGACTACTTGTTGAGATCCTTCAATCCTTCCAAAACCTTCTCCGGGAGAGCAGGCAGTCTGGTGATCCGCACGCCGCAGGCGTCATATATAGCATTGATGATTGAAGCGTGCGGCGAGGTGAGCGGCAGTTCGCCGCAGCCGGCGGCGCCGTAGGCGCTGCAGGAACGCGGGGTTTCGGTATAGACCAGTTCCAGCGCATCCGGAACATCCTTGATGAAAGGTAAGCCGCAGGCTTTCATGGAAGTGTGCTTCTTGATATCTTCGAAATCCTCGCTGAGAGCCAGGCCGATTCCCTGCGCCAGGCCGCCGAGAAGCTGACCGTCCACTGCCAGCTTGTTGACGACCTTGCCTACGTCGGCGGCCATCGTCATTTTTAAAACTCTGGTCTTGCCCGTTTTGACATCCACTTCAACTTCAGAGAGGAAAGCCCCGTACATGTAGGTCGCAACCGGGTTGAACTGGCCGGTCTTGGGGTCGATGACGCTGCAAAGGTCACCGGTAGAGTATTTCCCCAAATACTTGGTGGGAATCTTCTCAGCCACCATCTCCGCGTAGGTGCGGAAGCTGCCGTCCGGCTTGCGCATCGCGTTTAGCAGCTGCTCACAGGCATTGTGAATGGCGTTGCCGGTCACAAGCTGGCTTCTGCTGGCAGCCGAAGGACCGCTGTTGGGACAGGTAGCGGTATCGTTCATGACCAGTTTGATCTGCTCAGGCTTGATCCCCAGCGGGCGCAGGGACTCATGGGCGCTGGCCAGTGTTCCGATGTCGCCGCCCTGGCCCTGGTCCTCCCAGGTGTTGAAGATCGAGACGGTCCCGTCGGCGTTGAGTTCGGCAGCCACTTCTGAGACATCGTTGGAGTCCCTGCCGGAGTTGTACGTTCCGATCGTAATACCCACGCCCCGCTTCTTATCCGCGGTTGACTCTTGTCTGGCCCTCTCCAGGGCAGCTTTATACTTGGGCCGAAGCAGGTCAAGGAGTCCCGGGAAGGGATGGCAGTCAAGCTCGTTGCCGCTGGGAGTGGTGGAGCCCGGCCGGTAAACATTCTTATAGCGGAACTCCAGCCGGTCCATTCCGATCTTTTCAGCCAGCTCGTCCATCAGCACCTCGCTGGCAAACTGGCTCTGGGGCGAGCCGTAGCCCCGGAAGGCTGAACCAAAGGCATGGTTGGTAAAGGTACAGCGACCAACCGCCCTGATGCTCGGAATATGATATCCTGCCGCAATATTACGGCATCCTTTAACGGTAAGCAAATCCCCGAACTCTGAGTAGGCGCCGTGATCGACTGTGAAGTCATGTTCCATTGCCAAAAGCTTACCTTCCTTATCGGCTGCAAGCTTGAGATTGATGAAGAAAGGAGAGCGTTTTCCGGTGTAAGTAATATGCTGGTAATAATTATATTTCATAAACGCCGGCCTGCCGGTGGCCATTGTTACCACTGCCAGAATGGCTTCCATGGTCGGACTCAACTTGCAGCCGAAGGTCCCGCCCATCGGATCCTGCACCATCCTGAGCTTGTCGGGCTCAATACCCAGACCTTCATACAGCATCCTGTGACAGCTGTAGAGACTGAGCGACTTGGAATAGACTGTAACCCTTCCCTCGTCGTCAATATTAGCGAAAGCCACATCGGGTTCAATGGTCAGGTGGGGCTGCCGCTGAATATAAAAACTGTCCTCCACCACATAGGGAGCGGAAGCCATAATAGGAGCAGTGTCCGGGCCTTTGATAACCGGCTGTTCGAAGAAAACATTCGGGGTTCCCGGGTGGATTTCTATAGCGTCATCGGCAGCAGCATCAAGAGCGTTCATGTAAGCAGGCAGTTCCTCAAGCTCGACCTTCACCCTGTCCGCGGCCGCCCGGGCGTGCGCCTCGGTATCGGCGCAGACAGCGGCAATGGCGTCACCGAACTGGAATATCTTCTCATCACAGAGGATCGGGCGGTCGTAACCGTCGTTTTTGCTCCAGGGATAAAGCACGTAACCGAAAATCCGGTTTTTGCCTTTGACGTCCTTGTGCGTCAGGACCTTGACCACACCGGGCATCTTCTCGGCTTCGGATGTGTCAATGGAGAGTATCCTGGCATGAGAAACCTTCGCCTGGGCCAGCGCCACATGCAGTGTGTCCGGCGGCAGCTTGAGTCCCAGGTCGTCGCCGTAATCGCAGTTGCCGGTAACCTTGTCGACTGCAGAGGGACGGGGATAATCAGTGCCGATTATTCTGCCGTCTTCCGGCATCTTAAATTTCAATTCGTCAATACTCATCTCGCCCCGCAGCACCTTGGCGGCAGCCATTACCGCATCCACCAGCGGTTTGTAGCCGGTGCAACGGCAGGCATTGCGGTGCTGCTGGAACCAATCCCGCACCTCTTCCCTGGTGGGGTTGGTATCGAGGAGTCCCTTGGCTGAAACAATGGAACCAGGGCTAAATAGTTGACACCATACATGAAGGTGTTATTGCAACCGATAATAACGGGATCATTCAAATATTTAATCATGCTTCATCAACCATCCTGGGGATACCCGTAGAAAAGGCTTTAAGAAAAAACATTCGCGAAGTATTTGATGCAAATTCTACAATAATGGGGAAAATAGATCATCATAAAGGAATTACAGATAAAAAGATGTCATTTTTCTACCAGAATAAGCGCAGGAATGTGAAAGGCAGCTCTTTCCCGCTAGAAGGCAAAGATAATACTAACGGGGGGGCTTTGACCGTTTTTCAGGAAGATGACATCTTTCAACCAAAGAGAAACGCAACCGGTTTTAATGCCCATTTTACCTTTGATGATATTAAAGGCAAAAGCAAGAAATTCCTGGCCACTATCCAGCTGGCTAAAAAGGCTGCAGTAATACCATCAAATATTTTGCTTTACGGAGAAAGCGGAACGGGCAAAGAGCTTTTCGCACAGGCTATTCATAACGCCAGCAACTTTAGCAAAGGTCCGTTTGTCGGCATCAATTGTTCTGCAATTCCCGAAGATTTAATTGAAAGCGAGCTCTTCGGGTATGAGGGCGGCGCTTTCACCGGTTCACGAAAGGAAGGACGAATAGGAAAATTTCAATGGGCGGACGGAGGTACTCTTTTCCTGGATGAGATTAACTCCATGCCATTATCAATGCAGCCCAAATTGCTGAGGGTTTTACAGAACCTAAGCTTTACCAGAATTGGCGGCAACACTGAAATACCGTTTAACGCAAGAATAATCGCAGCTTCTAATACCGAACTCTGGAATGAAGTCAAGGAGAAAAGATTCCGCGAAGACCTTTTTTATCGTTTGGATGTTGTTTCTATAGAGATCCCTCCTTTAAGGGAACTTGATGATATTGACGAACTAATTTCCTATTATTGCATAAAAACCACCAATCGTCTGAATTTCAACTTTAAGGTTTCTGACAAGGCTAAAGAAATTTTACTCCAATACTCTTGGCCGGGAAACACCCGTGAACTAAAGAACGTAATAGAACGCTGTGCGGTAATTGCCTTCAGCCGGAACAGCGACTGCATTGATGAAGAAGATTTACTCAGTTACAGGGGGATCCGTAATTTCCTTGAAGGGCAAAACACGACCAGTAAAATTGATGAAAGCTTTGAACCCTCCAAGCTGGATTCCCTGGAGAAAAAACATATTCAACAAACGCTGTCGCAGATGAAGGGCAACATTACAAAAACAGCAGAACGCCTGGGTATAACCCGAAAGACATTATATTACAAAATTAAGAAATACAATTTAAATCCTAAATCCGGGAACTGATTGCATCAGTACTTGACGGTATGCAAGGGCCTATAAACCTTTACTTCTTTTATAGGACCACGAGGCACAGCGTCAAAACGTGTAAAATTAAAACTGCAAATGTAAGGAGCACGTTGATTGTCACCTCAACGTGCTCCTTTGGATCATACCCGGCATGGATAATTTTTATAGGGTTATATCCGCATGATATTCCTGCAATGATTTTGCATTGGCTTTCTGAAGAGTATTTTCTTTATATGCCGCGATCCCTTTGGCGCTGGCTAAGGCTGCCGCCAGGGTGGTGATATACGGAACGTTATATTTTATCGCTGTCTTGCGGATATATGAGTCATCATGCTGGCTGCGTTTTCCGGAAGGGGTGTTGATCACCAGGTGAATTTCATTATTGGTAATACCATCGACGATATTGGGTCGCCCTTCAAATATTTTTTTAATTTCTTCGGATACAATCCCATTTTCCTTCAGGAAATGGTGGGTACCTTGTGTCGCTTTAATATGAAAGCCCAGCTTGATAAATTCCCTGGCTGTTTCCAGTACTGCCGGTTTATCCGGATCGGGAACGCTGATCAGAACGGTCCCGGATACGGGAAGGGGCGTTTTGGTGGCTTCTTGAGCTTTATAATAGGCCAGACCAAATGAGTCGGCAATTCCCAATACTTCACCGGTGGAACGCATTTCCGGTCCCAGCACCGGGTCGACTTCCTGGAACATATTAAACGGAAAGACCGCTTCTTTTACCCCAAAATGCGGGATTTTTCTTGAAACCAGTCTGCTGACAGCGGTCTGCTTACCGGTTTCTGCCGCCAATATGATTTCTGTGGCAATGCGGGCCATCGAGACATTACAGACTTTTGACACCAGGGGCACGGTCCGTGAAGCTCTCGGATTGGCTTCCAGGACATATACCTTGTCGCCGGCGATGGCGTACTGCATATTCATCAGACCGACCACGTTCAGTTCTCCGGCAATCTTCTTGGTATACTGCACAATGGTTTCAATATGCCTGCCTTCTATACGAATCGGCGGAATCACACAGGCTGAGTCTCCGGAGTGTATGCCTGCCAATTCAATGTGCTCCATTACCGCCGGCACGAAAGCGTCGGCGCCGTCTGCAATGGCGTCCGCTTCCGCTTCAATGGCGTTCTTCAGGAATCTATCGATCAGGATCGGTCTTTCCGGAGTGACCCCGACTGCAGCGGCCAGGTACTGACGGAGCATTTCCTCATCGTAAACAACTTCCATCCCGCGTCCGCCCAAAACATAGGAAGGCCGTACCATCAGAGGATAACCAATCCGGTTGGCGATTGCCAGAGCTTCCTCGATATTTACCGCCATGCCTGATTCCGGCATGGGGATATCAAGTTTCTCCATAATCTGGCGGAACCGGTCGCGGTCTTCGGCCAGGTCGATCGTCTCAGGCGTTGTGCCGAGGATCTTCACTCCGGCTTTAGCCAGTTCTCCAGCTATATTTAAGGGAGTCTGTCCTCCGAACTGAACGATTACCCCCAGCGGCTCTTCCTTTTCATATATGCTTAAGACGTCTTCCACGGTCAGTGGTTCAAAGTACAGCTTATCCGAAGTGTCATAGTCGGTGGATACTGTTTCCGGGTTGCAGTTGACAATGACTGTCTCATAGCCCAAATCGCGCAGGGCAAAGGCTGTATGCACACAGCAATAGTCAAACTCAATTCCCTGACCGATCCGGTTCGGACCTCCGCCCAGGATCATCACTTTCCGCCGGTCGCTCGATGTAGTCTGATCCGGGGCGTTGTAAGTGGAGAAATAGTAGGCTGCGTTTTCAACACCGCTTACCGGGACAGCCTCCCATCCTTCAACTATCCCCAGAGCAGTCCTGCGCCGGCGAATTTCTGTCTCCGGAAGATTTAACAGCATCGATAAATAACGGTCGGCAAAGCCGTCCTTTTTGGCCTGGACCAGCAGTTCGTCCGGTAAATGCCCCTGCCTGTATTGCAGGATTTCTTCTTCCAGCATAACAAGCTCTTTCATTTGCTGGATAAACCATGGCTTGATGTGGGTCAGCCGGAAAAGCTGTTCGATACCGGCGCCTTTGCGCAGCGCCTCATACATGATAAACTGGCGTTCACTGGACGGCTCCGCCAGAAGGGACAGCAATTCTTCCAGGGAACGGCGGTTATAATCCCTGGCGAAACCCAGCCCGTAACGATTGGTTTCCAGTGACCTGATCGCTTTTTGAAAGGCTTCTTTATAGTTTTTGCCGATGCTCATAACTTCGCCGACTGCCCGCATCTGTGTTCCCAGCCTGTCTATGGAACCGGGAAACTTTTCAAAGGCCCAGCGGGCAAACTTGATCACCACATAATCACCCGAAGGCGTGTATTTATCCAGGGTGCCATCCCGCCAGTAGGGAATTTCGTCAAGAGTCAAACCGGCTGCCAGCATGGCCGAGATCAAAGCGATAGGAAAGCCGGTGGCCTTGGATGCTAAAGCGGAGGAACGGGAAGTACGGGGATTTATTTCAATAATGACCACCCGGCCGGTCTTGGGGTCGTGGGCGAACTGAATATTGGTGCCGCCAACTACTTCTATGGCTTCCACAACGTCATAGGAGTATTTTTGCAGCCTTTGCTGCAGTTCGGGACTGATCGTCAGCATCGGGGCCGCGCAAAAGGAATCACCGGTATGTACACCCATGGCATCAATGTTTTCAATAAAACAAACTGTAATCATCTGGTTTTTGGCGTCCCGGACGACTTCCAGCTCCAATTCTTCCCAACCCAATACCGATTCTTCGACCAGGATTTGTCCCACCAGACTGGCGGCAATGCCGCGAGTAGCGACAGTCCTTAACTCTTCAACATTATAAACCAGGCCGCCGCCGGTGCCCCCCATGGTGTAGGCGGGGCGGATAACCACCGGATAGCCAAGCTCAGCCGCGATTTTTTCCGCTTCCTCAACACTATAGGCCGGTTTGCTGCGGGGCATCTCAATACCCAGCCGGTTCATCGTTTCTTTAAAGGCGATACGGTCTTCACCACGTTCAATAGCGTCAACCTGCACACCGATTACTTTGACTCCGTACTTTTCTAAAACACCTTTTTTATATAGTTCCGAACACAAATTTAAACCTGACTGCCCGCCTAAGTTGGGCAAGAGGGCATCCGGCCGTTCTTTGGCTATAATGTCAGTCAGGCTGTTTACATTGAGAGGTTCTATGTAGGTTACATCCGCGATGCCCGGGTCCGTCATAATTGTGGCCGGATTGGAATTGACCAGGACAATCCGGTAACCCAGTTTTCGCAGTGCTTTGCAGGCCTGGGTCCCGGAGTAGTCAAATTCACAAGCTTGTCCAATTACAATCGGGCCAGAACCAATAATGAGGATTTTGTTAATGTCACTCCGTTGTGGCATGTGTTACCTCCTGTTGATAATTATGGGATTCTTCTGATGCGCTAAATTAACCGATCTCCTGCAAAACCTGCCACAGCCTTACCAAAGCTGTTTCAGCCCCGCGGCGGGCAACCTCGCTCTTGTTATCCCAGAGCAGGCTTTCCTTCACAAGGATTTCATGACCCAGATCAATGCCTACTGTCATCATGTTTTTGTTGTTTACCAGGGCTTCCTGCTGGCTTGGTCCCAGAACGGCAATACCGATGCCGCTGCCGGTCAGGCGGCGTATGGCCCGGGCAAGCTGTTCCGCAGCTTTTGCTTCTGTAGTCCCCTGGGGACGGGACAATCCTTCCGACAAGCCCTTTAGACCCGGCGTCTTACTGAGGACCACGCCACCGGCAAATACCCGGGCTGACAATGGGTCGACCGATAACATGTGTGTCAGCAGGCCTCCGCTGCACTCCTCCTCCACCACCGCCACACTCTTGCCCCTGCGGGCGAGTTCCCGGCCGATCACACCGGGCAGGGTATCCCTGTCCGCGCCGAAAATATACTGGCCGATACGCTGCCGCAGGATGTTTTCCATGGCGGCAATATCCCGCCGGGCTCTCAGCTCATCCTCAGCTTTGGCGGTGATACTAAGATCAATATAACTTCCTTTCACACAGGTGAATACGGTCGGATATGAGCTTTTAAACAAGTCTCCCAGGGATTGGGCCAGAAACGATTCGCCGATGCCGCATAGTTTCAGCACACGGGAGTAGATAATGCCCATTTCCTCAGGGAAGCGAGACTTCAAGTACGGGACCACCTGCTCGTCAAGCATACAGTTGAATTCGAACGGCGGTCCCGGCAGCAGAAAGAAGACCTTGCCCTGATGTTCCAGGACTATTCCCGGGGCGACACCGACACGGTTATCCAGGGCTTTACCACCCACGGGTATGAGCGCCTGTTTCATGTTAACCTCCGGCATGGTGATACCGCGCGCCAGGTAAATCCGCCGCACTATGTTCAGGGCGGTTTCATCCTGGACAAGCGGTATTTGCAGGGCTTCACTCAAGGCCTCGCGGCTTACGTCATCCTCTGTCGGCCCCAACCCGCCCCCTACAAAAATCAGGTCGGCCCTGGCGGCAGCCTGGCGTATGGCCTGCGCGCAACGATCCCGGTTATCCCCCACAGTTAACTGGTGGTATGAATCAATTCCCATGGAAGCAAGGGTTTGCTGGATATACTGGCCGTTGATATTTAAGATCTGCCCCAGCAGCAGCTCTGTCCCGCTAAATATGACTTCGGCAATCATCTGTCTGTCACTCCCTCCTGCGTCCGGCCCGCTCCCTATAAGCTGCGGCCGGTTATCTGTTTTGGTTTTTGTTCTTCTGTTATAATCCCGTTCATAAAAATATCAAACAGAGACCGGATGGTTTCTTCCGGGGAAAGGTTGTTTTCCATAATGAAGTTGGGGTTTACCACGGCCCGGATGCAAGCCAGGAGAGCGGCGGTAAAGATTTTGGGGTTTACCTTGCGAAAACAGTCCTGCCCGTCACCCGCCAAAAGCTCTTCGAAGATCTGCTGGATTTTTTCCGCCCTGAACTGTTCAACCCTTTCCCAAAGCTGAGGAAAATGTTTTTGCACATCGTGCAGCACCAGCGGCTGAATCTGCCTGATATTCCGAAGGACCACCCCGATTGCCCCGGTGATTTTGTCAACGGGATGTCCTGATGCTTCCACAGCCATCCTGGTATCTTTCTCGATACCGTGCATTAAATCCTCCATTACGGCAACGATTATTTCTTCTTTGCTCCTGAAATAACGGTAAATGGTCCTCTTGCTGATACCGGTGCGGGTCGCCAGGTCATCCACCGTAACTCTGGAAAAACCCTGTACCGAAGCCAGTTCTCTTAAGGCAGCCGTTATCCTTTGACGATAGTCTATCAGCTACACCCCCTATTGGTCTGGGGAAACAGTCCCCTTGTCATTTCCATTGTCATTTTACGCTACCTTCTTCTTGAACTTGAGGATGGCCAGGGTCATCATGATTATTGAAAAAACGAGCAGCGCGGCTACCTGGGATACCAAATAGGAAAAACCGATGCCCTTCAGGACGATGCCCCTGATGATCGTCAGGTAATAGGTCAGCGGGATCAGGTTGCCTATATATTGAATAATCTTCGGCATGGCTTCCCTTGGGAACATGAAGCCTGACAGCATGATGCTGGGCAACAGGACCATGAAAGACATCTGAGTGGCCTGCATCTGGGTTTTGGCTATATTGGAGATATAAATACCCATCCCCAGGGAGGCGGTGATAAAGAAGAGGGTTAAAAGATACAGCTGCAGCAGGCTGCCCCGGATGGGGACCTGGAACAACAGTACTCCCACCAACAGAGCCACGGTGATTTGCACATAGCCCAGCGCGATGTAGGGGACGACCTTGCCCAGCATCAGCTCATAAGAACGCATGGGCGTGACCATCAACTGCTCCAGGGTGCCACGCTCACGCTCCCGGACGATCCCCATCGAGGTCAGCATCACCATGGTCATGGTTACGATAATTCCCAGTATGGCGGGGACCATGTAATAGGCCGTTACGCCGTCCGGATTGTACCAGGGACGCACCCTGATATCGTACGGCAGGCTTTGGATATGCGCCTTTTGCACCAGGATGTTTTGCGACTTCAAAAGGCCGATGGAGTTGGCTATGGACAGGGCGGAATTAGCCACCATATTGTCCGAGGCGTCAACGATGACCTGCACCTGGGCGGACTCGCCGCTCCTTAAGTTCTGCGCAAAATCGGCCGGAAAGATAATACCGGCTTTGGCGGCGCCGCTGTCAATCAATTTGGTTAAGTCACTGTAGCCCGTGGCGGCGTAATTGATGTCGAAATACCCGGAGGCGCTGAAGGAGTCCAGCAGGTCCCGGCTTTCCGCCGATAGGGACTGGTCAAAAACAGCTGTTGGTATATGCTTGACGTCGGTCTGGATCGCGTAGCCAAAAAGGATTAATTGGAACAGGGGCAGCATAAACGTGATACCCAGGGTCAACCGGTCCCGCATCAGCTGCAGAAACTCTTTTTTGATGACAGCCAGGATTCTGCCCACCTTACGACACCTCTCTTCTTTTCTGTTTGGCCAGTGATACAAACACATCCTCCAGGGATGGCTCAATCACGCTGGCGGTGGCTCCCGTAAACTGGTTGAAGTCTTCCAGCCGGGCCTGCGATTCAAGCAGCACGTGCAAGAGCGGGCCGTGGATGGAACACTCCCTGACATAAGGAAGGTTTTCAATAGCGCTGATCCGCTGCATGGCGTCGGGCAGGTCGGCCTCAACCATACACCCCTCGATGACGTTGTGCTTGAGGTTTTCCGGCGTGTCGTTGGCTATCAGTGTCCCTTCGGAGATGAAGGCAATATTATAACAGCGCTCGGCCTCGTCCATGAAGTGGGTGGTAACCATCACCGTGACTCCTTCAGCAGCCATACGCTGGATAATTTGAAAAAACATGCGCCTGCTGGTAGGACTGAGCCCGCTGGTGGGTTCGTCCAGAAATAAAATGGCGGGCCGGGATAAAATCGCGCACCCCAGGGCCAGGCGCTGCTTATACCCTCCGCTCAAATTTGCCGCCAGTTCGTCTTCCCTGCCCTCCAGGAGGGACATGGCCACCATTTCAGATATTCTCTGTTTGCGTTCCTTATGGGGAATGCTGTACATCCCCGCGTAAAAATCCAGGTTTTCGTAAATTGTTAAATCTTCGTAAAGGCTGAATCTTTGGGACATGTAACCGATCCGGCGCTTGATTTTTTCGGATTCACGGGCCAGATCGTAACCCAGTACGGTACCGGAACCTGTTGTTGGCTCCAGCAGGCCGCACAACATGCGGATGGTCGTGGTTTTGCCGGAGCCGTTTGGCCCAAGAAAGCCGTAGATTTCGCCCGGCTTGATCTTGATGCTGAGGTTGTTGACGGCGGTAAAAGAACCGAATTTCTTGGTCAACTCGTGGGTGGTTACCACGTACTCCACTTAAACCACCTCTTTTTCCGCGAGCAGGACGAAAACGTCCTCAATTGAGGGCGGCACTTCCCTGACCTGAACAACGCCGGCATTCATCCCGGCTATTTTCGCCAGGACTGCAGCTTGCGGTGTGTCCTTGTCCACCAGGACATGGAACTTGCCCCCGTAAAAATAGGCGTCTCTGACTACATCCAGTCCATTTAAGAAACCCAGGTCACGGGTTTCAGCCTTGATTTCCAGTACCTTGTAAGGAAACCGGCGTTTGATGCTGCCCGGCGTATCGACAGCGGCAATTTTCCCCCGGTCCATAAAGGCGACCTTTTGGCAAAGTTCCGCCTCGTCCATGTAAGCAGTTGACACCAGGATGGTCATGCCTTCCCGGTTTAAATTATACAGGACCCGCCAGAAGTCCTTACGGGATTCGGGGTCAACCCCGTAGGTGGGTTCGTCGAGAATGAGCATGCCCGGCCTGGACACCAGGGCGCAGGTCAGGGCCAGCTTCTGCTTCATACCTCCGGAAAGGTTATCCGCCAACCTTGTTTTAAATTTAATCAGGTTGGTCATCTCCAATATCTCGTCGGCCCGGCTCCGGATGGTCCGGCGGTCCAAATTGTACATGGCGCCAAAAAAATTGATGTTTTCCATCACGGTCAGGTCGCCGTACAGGCTGAACCGCTGGGGCATATAACCGTAGGATTCGACCGCCTTGCGGGCGTCCTTGCCGTCCATATCGAGAAGTTTAATTTGTCCGCTGGTGGGGGTAATAAGGTTGCAGAGCATGCGCATGAGGGTCGTTTTGCCGGCCCCGTCCGGTCCGACCAGGCCGAAAATCTCTCCCCTCTCTATTTTGATGGAAACCTGGTCAACCGCCGTCAAACTGCCGAAGACCTTGGTCAAACCCGTTGTCTCAATCATCTAACCGCCTGCCTTAAATGACATTGCATACTGCACTAAGATGTAGTTGTGAATTAATATGAAAATAGTTTTACATTTCAATCTAAATGTGAGTGAATCGCAATGGTAAGGTAACTGTTACTGGTTCTCGAAAAGCCTCATGCGTAGTGGGCTTGGGGTTATCCTCCGCTCTCTTCGCAATTCTCCATTTGTACAACAAGGGCATCATAATCACCGCATCTGCAGACAGCCACCCGGCAACTACGCGCTATTCAAGCTTTTCTGCATGCAACGCACGCGCTATTGAATAATGACATCCGCGGGCATGCCGGGCTTCAAGGCGCCTCCCTCGTTGTCAACCCTGATTTTTACCGCGTAGACAACATTGGTCCGCTCTTTTTTGGTCTGGATGGTCTTGGGCGTAAATTCACCCTTGTCGGCGATTTCCTCCACTGTACCGGTGTACTCCACGCTGCTGCCGCTGACCGTGAAGGTTACAGGCTGCCCGAGCTTGACCTGGGGCAGGTCATCGGTTGGTATATAGACTCTTATCCACATGTCGTTCAAGTTGGCCGCGGTAGCCACCGCAGAACCTGCCTGGACGTATTCGCCCTGCTCAAAATTTTTACTGAGGATAACCCCGTCTATGGGACAGATAATTTTGGTATCTTCCAGCAGTACTTCCGACGCTTTTAAGACAGCGGCGCTCTGTTCGACACCGGCCTGAGCCGCCGCAATCTGGTCGGTCCTGCTGCCGGAGCGCAACAGGCTAAGCTTGGCATTGGCCGATTCCAGCTGGTTGGCAGCCTGCTTGTAAGCAGTGTCCGCCTTTTCCAGCTCGGCATCTGAGATCGCCATCCCCTGGTGGAGCTCCACCGCCCGGTCATAGTCTTTACCGGCCTTCTCGTAGTTGGTCCCGGCAATGCTGACCGCTATTTCCGCATCGAGGAGTTCCTGCTCCCTGGCCCCCGAAAGAAGGTCGTCCAGCTGGGCCTGGGCCTTGATTACCCCCAGGGCGTCCCTTTCTCTCTGGGCAATGAGGTCATTGCGCAACAGGCTCCCGACGAGCTGACCCTTCTTGACCGGGTCGCCTTCCTTCACCGTAAAATTCTGCAGGGTACCCGGCAGCTTGGCGGTCAACTGTACCTGGGTGGCTTCAATGGTACCCGTAGCCTGCAGACCAGCCTGCGGCGCCTGGTTATACCACCGGTAGCCATAGTAGCCGCCGGCTCCTAAGAGCAGCAACAGGATGATGATCGGGATTCTCCTTTTCATGCTTCTCACCCACTTCGAAAATTCATTAGTTGGTAAATAACAGGTAAACTATTGACACGTTATTAGTTTACTTATGGTCAATATATCACCAGACTTACTGTATTACAACAAAAAAGTTTGAGGAGAAAAAACATATTTGCACATTAGGCCTATCCGGTAATAGCGGAAAGGGGAAACCATCAACATGGCTTCCCCTCACATTGCAACTCTGTGCCTGGACTTCTGTTCCCGAAAAAAATGATTAAGACACACGCTTATTTGAAAATGCAATAACGCAGACTATCCCTCCGATAAGCACAGGTAATACAGCTGCTAAATACATACAATGATAACTGGTATAGAGCGCAACCCAGCCGAAAAGTATGGTGCCGAGTCCAATACCCAGGTCCAAAGATGAAAAAAATGTGCCGGTAGCAGCCCCGCGTCTATAGGGCGATACGTCACGTACAGCAAGAGCTTGAAGAGACGGGAGACAAAAGCCGAAACCCAAACCGTAAGCCGCTCCTGCAAACAAAAAGCCTGTAAGGTTTTTGGAGAATGCTATTGTGACCGTGCTTATACCGATAAACACTATCCCGGCCAAAATAACTTTGTAAGCGCCGTTTTTATCCGACCAACGGCCGGCAAAAGGACGGGAAAAAATCATTGTCAGGGCATTAGCCGTAAAAAACAGCCCGACATTGGCAATACCTTTTTCCTGAGCATATAAAGCGACAAAGGAAATGACCCCGCCCCACACGGTTGCCAAAAAAAACATGATAAAAGAAGCTTTCAGCGCGTTTTTTTCAAAATAACCGGACCATCCGGGCTCTATCTTATCTATTGCGCCATGACTGAGCTTTGACTTATCATAACCAGGAATAATACTTACAACTATAGCTATAACAGCTGCCACTATTGATGCGTTAAATAAAGCTGTGAATCCCGCGATCCCCACCAGCCATAAACCGATTAGCGGAGCAACAGCCATGGATAATGAAGTCGTCAATCCAAAGTAACCCATTCCCTCACCCAGGCGATCGCGGGGCAAAAGATCGCTGGCCAGCGTACCCGTTGCAGTTGTTGAAATACTAAACGAAATGCCATGCACAAGGCGTACAAATATCAATAACATGATTGCGGCTGCAGCATGGTAAATTAATGCCACTGCCGCCGTTAGCGCAAGACCTGCAAGTAGTGTTTTCTTGCGGTCATAGCTGTCTAAAAGCCTTCCTCCGAAAGGCCGCATCAACGTTGCGGCAATTGTGAAAATACCCATCACTATTCCGACGTCTTTTTTATCGCCGCCCATCCCGACGATATATACAGGCATTGTGGACAAAAGGATATGGACGGTAATAAACACACATAAATTTGCCAGGCACAAAAAGACAAAGTCGCGCGTCCACAAGCTTTCTTTCCCAGCGCCTTCCACTGCAAGACCCGGTTGGGTTGATTCTAATATCGCGATATCCTGTCCGGCCTCACCCAACGCTAACCATCCTTTATAACAACCGGATTCACCGGTTATTGTTTATTTACCGGCTTGGTAATTGCAGCTAATACCTTTTGGATTAAAGCAGCCATTGCAGGAAGCGCAGGCCACCCTGGCCTGCCCGTTTATAAACCTTTTCACCAAATCCGGCTCTTTAATAAAAGGCCTGCATAAAGCCACCATATCGGCGGTTCCTTGATCTATAACCGATTCCATGACTGCCAGGGAGCGCAGCCCCCCGACCAGAATGACCGGGCAGGAAACCTCATCTTTAATTTTCTTGGCGGCAGCGCCAAAATAGGCTTCCTTTTCTGGAGTATTAATCACGGGCCAGGCAAATCCTTTTTTGGATTCTTTGATCCCGCCGCTTACTTCTATAGCCGCAACGCCCAGGCTGTCCATTAACTTTGCCGTATAGAGAGCATCCTCAAGAGAAAGGTAACCGGCTCCTGCAAAGCCGTCGGTAGTATTAAGCTTTACCAGCACGGGATAATCATCACCTGTTAATTTTTTGCCGCGGATGATGATTTCCTTTAAGATGCGGGTCCGGTTTTCGATGCTGCCGCCCCACTGGTCCTCGCGCCTATTGGTATAAGGTGAAATAAACTCCGAGAGTAAATAGCCGTGGGCAATATGGACCTGCACCCCGTCACAGCCGGCTTCCTTGGCTCTTAACATAGCAGCAGCGTAACAGTCGATCAGCTCCCAGGTTCCCTCATCAGTCAAGGCACGTGTTGGTCAATTTGAGAATAGCTTCTTTATTTATGCCGCCTCAAGATATTTTAATTTGAAAATACTAGCTGATTTAATTTGAGAATTGACATGATACTTGCACAGCCACTTGGTATGTGCTAAACTCTCTGCCATAAGCAACACCTTTCTTCTGTTTTTTGATGGCTTGAACACTCATCATTTTAACAGAAGGGTGTTGCTTTGCTTAAGCTTTGAATCCCACCCGCATAGCGGGCGGTTTTTTGTTCTCCTGGCTAAAATCATGCCAGGAGAACTTACTAAAGTAGAATGAAAAATCGCCTAAAACCATTGGCCTTAGGCGATTTTGTAGCTATGTTTTGTTACAGCCCCTTTAGTGGATTTCGGTTATACTTACCCTATTTCATGAATTATTTTGGTTTTAGCTACTTTGTAACTATGCCAACGGTCTGTTTAACAGGGACTAGACAGCATGATCTGCTGCATAGAGGCGATTCTTAGTGGCGCAGTTGTCCAACGTGTTAAAAAGTCCGGGTTCAATGATGTATACATAATACTTCAACAGATGCTCGGGGGATTCTTTCATACCCTGTATTAAATGTTGGTAATGCATTTCAGTAAATGCGTGGGCATAAAAACTTGCGATGAAATCCCTTGTGTCGGGCATGATGCCATCTGGTCCGAGACAGGTGTTGATTAGGTTAGAAAAGCAGCGGAATTTAGCGTCAAACAGATACTGCTTTAAATTATTGGCCCCAGAAATATTCAACGCCTGTATGTAGAAATCACGGTCACGAGAGAAAGTCTGTAATAGGCGAAGTGTGTTGCCCTGCCAAGATGAGCGGTCGGGGCTATGAAATTTACTTTCGACATCATTTTTGAATATCCAGTTGATGAGATCATATTTGTCGGCAAAGTGGTAATAAAACGTACTTCTGTTTATACCGCAATCTTTAATTAGATCGCTAACGGTTATTGCTGACAGGGAACGCTTTTTACAAAAACACTTCAGAGATTCGGCTAATAGAACACAGGTATGTGAATTCTTACTCATATCACTCACTCCATTCCAACTTATCTAAAGCTAAAATCAGACAGTTTTTCCAACATTATCATCTAAAGTGTTGAAACATCAGATAACATTTCCAACATTATCACCTGAAGTGTTGAATAATTAGACAGTTCATAACATTTGTTGGTTTTACAATAGTATAGCATGTTGTATTATGAAAGTGTAAGTTAGTAGAATAAGGCACTGAACATAAATACTTATAATTACCTGTTTTAGAAAAAATATTACAAATGTGTTCTGTGTCGATGGCGATAGAAGAAAGAGTTTTCCTGCAGGAGCATGGAAAAAATAAAAATAAAAGTAAGAAGGGGGTATAAGAAATGTTTCAAGTTCAGAAGTATGACATACCGTTTTGGCCCAAGAGGGTAATCGCAGGCCCAGTAGTTCTGAATGATTTAGGCGAGGTCCTAGTTGGATACGGTAAAAAGAAAGCGGCGCTTGTGACCGACACAGGTCTGGTCCAACTGCCCATCTTTGACAGGGTCAAGAGTATCCTGGAAAACGCCGGTATCAACGTAAGTGTCTTTTACGAGATTGGACAAAACCCTACCGACCTGCAATGTGAAGCCTGCGCCGAATTCTTTAAAGAAGTTCAGCCCGATTGTCTAGTAGCTCTAGGCGGCGGCAGCGCCAAGGATGCTACCCTTATGGCCAACGTGCTGTACACACACGGCAGCAATTGCTTTGAATACGATGTCGTGCATAACAATGGCTATGCGAAGATCAAACCCAACAAACTGGTATTTACCGTTGCTATTGCCACCACCTCGGGCACGGGTGTGGAAGTGTCCCGTACCTCCGTTATTACCGACACCAAGAGAAAAATGAAGATGGTGCAATCTAGTGATTACAGCATGCCGGACGTTTCTGTCATCGATGCTGAGGTTCTCATGACCATGCCCAAGAAATTGACCGCCTGGACCGGTATGGATGCGTTGACTCACTGCATCGAGGCGGCGGTGGCAACCCCTCACTTCCCGGTGTCCGACGCTATTTCACTGCATGGTATCAAGCTTATCCAACAATATCTGCGCACTGCATACTATGATGGCAGTAACATTGAAGCCAGACATTTCATGGGCTTTGCCTGCATGCTGGGCGGCATGGCATACGGCCCGAATTCACTGGGCCTTGTCCATGGCATGGCTCACCAGATGAGTACCTATTGGAATATACAGCACGGTCTTGCCAATTCGCTCGTTCTGCCCCATGTAATGCGTTATAATGCTCCTGCTAACCAGAAGGCTTTCTTAGCCGTTTCTGATGCTCTAGGGGTAAACGTCAGAGCTCTCTCTGTAACACAGGCGATAGAAGCTGGTGTCAAAGAAGTCGAGCAACTGCGCGATGATTTGGAAATGCCGAGATATGCTGACGAACTAGGTGCCAAAAAGTCCGATATTCCGGAAATGGTTAAAAAAGCGCTTACAGACGTTTGCACCCCGACAAACACCAAACTGCCCGTCACAGTAGATGACTGCACTAATCTTTATCTCAAGCTCTTTAAAGATTAGTCTAAGATCAGAACCCAACCTTCGTGTCGGCCACGGAGCGAATATAACACATAAATTGTGTTCTAAGCCTGTACCGGTGGTGGGCACATAAATATGCGGTAGGCGTACTTGAAATCCCAGTTGCTGAATACTGGAGTTGCACCCTCTTTCTATTTTTTCTTTTAGGCTTCCCATGATGTTATTCGACACACTTCCTGCAAGACATAGTATTTGGTGCCGAGCGGGTCGGCATTGACTTCGTTATAGGTGAAAACTGCAAACCTTCATCGTTCAGCAGCTTGATGGGCTCTCCAAGAACGTCTGCCGTTTTGATGCAGGGGTCGGAAACGATCAGAACCTTATCATGAAAAGGGAGTAGGCTTACTCCCTTTTCATAACATAGGAGGTATGTTTATGAGTTTCAAGAATTTATTGTCCCCTATTAAAATCGGCACAATGGATGTAAAAAACCGTTTTGTCGTTCCCCCCATGGGCACGAATTTCGGCAATAAGGATGGCAGTGTATCTGAAACGACGGTCGCTTACCTGGCAGAGAGAGCAAAAGGCGGCTTTGGGTTGATCATCGTGGAAGTTACGGCTGTCGAATCGAGGGGAAAATCCATACCGTATTCCCTGGGGCTGTGGAGCGATGAGCATATCAAAGGCTTCAAACGGCTAGCTGATGCAGTGCATGCCCACGGGGCAAAACTTGTTGTGCAGCTTGTCCATGCCGGTAGACAGGGCGCAAAGGCTTACTGTGGAGAAGACATCGTCGCTCCCACGCCAATTCCAGACCCCTTGATCAAAGAGGTGCCAAAAGAATTAGCAACGGAAGAGATCTATAAGATAATAAATAAATTCGGCATGGCCGCAAAAAGGGCAAAAAGTGCCGGTGCAGACGGCGTAGAGATCCATGGCGCAAACGGCATGCTAATCTCTCAGTTCATGTCACCCTATGCAAATAAGAGAGTGGACGAATTCGGCGGAGATTTCAAAGGAAGAATGAAGTTCCCGGTGGCTGTGGTCAAGAGTGTTCGTGACGCCGTTGGCCCGGATTATCCGGTGCTGTTCAGGCTGAGCAGCGAAGAGAAGACTCCCGGTGGAACCTCGCCAAATGATACGCCCGTTATTGCCAAGCTGATGGAAGACAATAGCGTAGATGCCATCCATGTATCAATCACCACGTTCGGACGCATCGAATGGCTGTTTGTACCTTCTGCCGTACCACCTGCGTTCAATATCCCTGCTACTACAGGAATCAAAAAAGCGGTGAATATTCCGGTGATAGCTGTCGGCCGAATTAACGACCCGTATTTGGCCGAAAGAATAATTGCCACCGGTCAGGCCGACATGATCGCATTGGGCAGAGAGTCTCTTGCAGACCCTGAGATACCCAATAAGGTCGCTGCAGACCTCACCGAGGAGATCGCGCCCTGCATCTATTGCAACCAGGGATGCGTAGGCTATTTGTTCAATCCTAATATTTTAAAGCTTTCCTGTCTAGTTAGGCCGTTTACCGGTAAAGAAGACAAAATAAAGATTAAGGAAACAGAAAACAAGAAGAAAATCATGATTGTGGGCGGTGGCCCATCGGGATTGGAGGCTGCCTGGATTTGTGCTAAGCGTGGACATGATGTGACCTGTTACGAAA
Organism: Pelotomaculum sp. FP; assembly: GCF_004369245.1. NCBI lineage: Bacteria > Bacillati > Bacillota > Clostridia > Eubacteriales > Desulfotomaculaceae > Pelotomaculum > Pelotomaculum sp. FP. Next base: position 72,857 of record NZ_QFGB01000012.1, read on the forward strand.
AAGATTCTCATCCCGGTGGGAAGTTCCGCATTGCAGGAATGGCGCCTACACGGCAGGAGATTCTTGCGGCCATCAAGTATTATATGACCATGGGGAAAAAATACGGTGTTAAGTATGTATTCAATACTGAAGTAACGCCAGAAATGGTCAAACAGGAAGAGCCGGATGCCGTCATACTTGCAACCGGCGGTATCGTGCGCACCCCGTCCGTCAAGGGATCTGATAATCCCAAGTTCTTTACGGTGGAAGATGTGCTTTCCGGGAAAAGCTGTATTACAGGCGGTAATACATTGGTTGTCGGCAGTACATATGCAGCCGATGTAGCCGATTATCTCGGCGAGCGGAGTTGGGGCTCCAAAGTGACTGTGGTCCATCCTCAGAAGGAACTGCCGGCCGGATATAGCTTTGTAACTGGCATTTGGTTAAATCAGCGTTTAAAGGATTATGGAGTTCAGGTTATTTCAAGAGCGTCAATCAAAGAGGTATTTGAGAATGGTGTCATCTATGAAATTGATGGTAAGGAAGAAAAACTTGAAGGCTTTGATAATGTGGTTTTGGCCTATAACTATTCAAGCTATAATCCTCTGGAAGAAAAGATCAAAGGTTTCGTGGAAGAAGTCTATGTGGTCGGTGACGCAGTCCATGTCCGAGGCGCCATTAAAGCAATTGAAGAGGGCATGAAAATCGCAGTTTCAATTTAAACAAGTAAGAATCTGGGAGTCTTCATGCTACCCATTCGAGCCTATCCCCGATTTAGTGTAAACCTCTGAGTTGGTGTAAAATAGAAGTACCAATTTGGAGGTTTACTGATTAATGACAAAAAGAAAGATTGATGGGGAGAGGTGGGAAAGAAGCAGAGGAAGAAGAAATTACCGGAACTGCCACAGGGTGGATGAATTACCGAGAATGGCCGGTATTAAGTACATTCTAAACAAAGGGGGCGTAACGAAACCGAAGTTTCGTTACAGCCCCTATTCGATTAACAAAAAGTGGGAAACCATTGATATGGCTTCCCACTTTTTAATCGTGTAGACAATTACTATATTCTCACCTTCCTTTATTTATTTTTTAGAAACTCACTTACAATTGTTTTATAGATCTGTGGCTGTTCTCTATGATGTAGATGGTAAGCATTGGGTATCACCGACATTTGAGCCTGCGGAAAAGCAGCTTGAAAATCCTTTACGGTTTTTTACGCATGCTTCGTCGTTATCACCGTAGGAAACATAATTTCAATCAAAAACTATCTCAGACAGACAAGGAGAACCTTTCCTACTTGCTAAAACTTTTTAGCGCCGGAAAATAATATGCTTCTGCCAGAGCTTGACAGGCTCAGGGTAATCAACCCGGTAGTGGCCTCCACGACTCTCAGAGCGTGCCAGGGCAGCCTCAGCCACCAGTTCGCCGGTCTGGAGCATATTTTTGACTTCCATCCCGTCCGCAGTAGCCACACTGTTCTGCTGCAAACTTCTCCATTGTTCAAAGAAATCCAGTGCTTCCTTGAGTCCGCTGCTATTTCGTATCGGTCCGACTTTTTGGTCCATCATGACTACCAGTTCATGCCGCAGGGCTGCAAAATCGACCTCAGGCGGGTTAAGCAGCCAGTCACAGGCAAACTCATGCCGCTTGGGTTGGTAGCCTTTTAAGAACTCCCTGGCTGCTTCAACAATGCGGCCACCAAATACCAGCCCGTCCAGCAGGGAGTTACTGGCCAGCCGGTTTGCCCCGTGTACACCAGGACAGGAGCACTCACCGCAAGCGTAGAGCCCCTTGATACTGGTTTCCCCTACCAGGTTTGTCTTGACCCCACCCATCATGTAGTGGGCAGCAGGAGCTACAGGTATGGGATCAACGTTTATGTCCAGATTATACCGGGCGCAGGTCATTGAAATATTGGGGAAACGCAGCTCGATAACCTTAGGAGACAGGTGGGTGATGTCCAAAAAAACCTGGTTGGAGCCGGTTATGGCCATTTCCTTTAAGATCGCCCGTGCAACAATATCACGTGGGGCCAACTCAGCCAGTTCGTGGTACTTGGGCATAAAACGCTGTCCCTTAGCATTCCGGAGGTACCCACCCTCTCCCCTCACCGCTTCGGAGATCAAAAAACGGGGGGCACCGGGCAGGTTCAGTGCCGTTGGGTGAAACTGGACAAACTCCATATCCATGACCTCCGCTCCGGCCCGGAAGGCAATAGCAATACCGTCCCCGGTGGCAATCTCGGGGTTGGTATTATGTTCGTAAAGACCACCTAGTCCTCCTGTAGCCAGTACTACCACCCGGGCACGGAAGACCTTGCAGGTCCCGCTGGCCCGGTCAAAGGCAAGGACCCCATAACAGGTATTATCCCTGACTAGGAGGTCAACTACATAATGATCCTCATGCACCTTGATTTTTTTATTATAGCTGGTCTGCAGGGTCAACACCCGCTGGATCTCAGCACCAGTTGCGTCACCGCTGGCATGCAGAATGCGCCGCCGGCTGTGAGCCCCCTCGCGGGTTAGGGAGAAACCATGACCGTCGCTGTCAAAAACCGCTCCCATGCCGATCAATTCACGGACCCTCCCGGGTCCTTCCCTTACCAGGACCCCCACCGCCTCCACATCACAGAGACCGGCGCCCGCGACCAGGGTATCCTCCTGGTGCAAGGCAGGCGAATCAAAATCCCCAAATGCGACCGCGATACCCCCCTGGGCTTTGTCCGTACCGGTGTCCATCGTGCCTTGTTTGGTCAGAACAGTCACCGAACCTCCGGCGGCAGCAGCCTTCAGAGCCGTATACAACCCGGCAATACCGCTTCCCAGAACAAGGTATTCATCTTCCTCCTGAAACAGTTCCCGGGTATCAAAATTCAACATATATTTTTCATTCAAAATCCACACCCCCTATCCTATTGACAGCATTCGCTCCAGACAGCAGGCGGCCCGCACGTGGACGTTCTCCGGGACTTGGACCCTGGGCTGGAGCGTCAGCAGTGCCCGGTGAACACTTTCCAGGGTGGTCTTCTTCATGTTGGGACATACCATCCGTTCTGAGGCCATATAAAACAGCTTTTCTGGTGCTTCCTTAATCAACCAGTGAATAATGCCTGAGGAGTAAACGCTGTGGAGCATGGTGGAACTGGCAAAGCCGCAAATCGTATCGGCTATATATCTATCCTTCCATTCTTTCACTATCATTGAAATTACCCCTAAAGACTAATTTACATAATGCATAATGACCTGATATTTCAGTCAAAGCAAGCATCGCTCAAACTTTAACTCAGTGTACTGCTTTACCTTATCTACTATTGCTCTAGCAGCCTCCATAGGGTCTTTGTCCATGCTTGCCATCATCACGATTTTAACTTCCTCAGTAATCTTCTCCCACTTTAAGGCTTCTCCAACTTCCAGCTCTTCACAGAATTCTTGGAGAGTAAGATGTTTCTTTTTTGATATACCCAAAGCTAAAATCCCTCCGATCGTCAATCAACTCAAGATCCCTTTTAACAGCGGCGTGGTTTGTAAAATGCTCTTATCACCACAGAGCTGTTTTTTTGTGTTTCATTTATTCTCATTACTTGTTCTTTCTGCAAGAGAACAGCCAAACCATCATTCATTATCTTTCAATCCCCATAAAATATTAAATGATTATACCGTAGCGCTAAGATTGAATATTTATCGTATTGACTCAAGCCACCCAAAAGCATTCTTCCTTCCGTAGTTGACATTTAATAGTTATGTATCCAGAATAACTGCATACACTTAGTGAATTTCAAGTCAAAGTAATATCTCGGGCATTAGTCTAAATGCAACATCTGTGTATCAATTTTGTTTCTTAGCCTTTCAATGGCATACTCAATGATTTTTGCATGATCAAACGCTATTCCATTGGATTCAACAACTTTTCTTTCTGTTTTGGTTGCGTTACCTTCAACAACCTTTACGGTCTTTACAATGGCAGAAAGGTTATCTCCTTCATTTGAAAAGCTCAACTTGAAAAGTCTCTGTAGAATATATCCTCTTTCAGTTAAGGTCCTTTGCTCCTGATACAATTTACATGAAATAGCGAACCATTTTGCATCATCCGCGTCATCACTGGCCCTTATATCAAGTGCTGAGCTATCAACAAGTGACATATAGGAAGTACTTATCACTCTTGTGCGTGGATCTCTGGCTACATCTCCCCATGTATAAAGTTGTTCCATATATACATCATCAATGTTGGTCTCCTCTTTAAGTTCCCTTAGTGCTGCTTCATCCAAGCTTTCATCTATATTCACAAATCCCCCTGGCATAGCCCATTTACCAATATATGGATGGTCACCCCTTTTAATCAGAAGCAGTTTCAAAACTTTCCCTGGCAACTTTTCTTCTTCAGTTATGGTAAAAATAAGCATATCTACTGTTACTGATGGTCTCTCATATTTACTTGCATCGTAGGCTGCCAAGAATTGCTCCTCGGTAAGTCCCTGTTTATTTATTAATTTAGTTTCATTCATTTATTAACACCTTTATTTATAGTTTGATATTCTCACTTTGTGTAAAAGGACATTTGAAAATTATTATTTTCAGTAATAAAAACCCCACACTAAAAACCAGCACAATTGGACTTAAAGCTTTCCAGGTGGTCTTCTTTATATTGAGACATACCATCCGATCTGAGGCTAGAAAAACAGCTTTTTTGGCGCTTCCTGAAGTAACTGGTAAAGAATCCCTAATTAGGTTCAGGCCTGCATTCCGGGTGGACCAGCACAAGGGATCGAGGGTGTTCCGCCTTGGCCTTGCGGATATCTTAGGCTGTAAGAGATCTTTGGTACAAATGCGCTAGGATCACCGCATCCCTCTCTGTCTTAATACTACGGCTCTCCTTGGAAAGCTCCCCATGGCTAACTGGCACTTACATTTAAAACTTTCAACCCTTCTGCTTAAAATTACGTTTAATTTTTCCAGCACGCTCACCTTTTTTATTAAAATTTTTGTACAATACCAACCTTTATTTTTTTGAAAAGCAATAATTGTGCCAATAATCTTTATTGCTTTTTAGATTATTCTCAAGGTGCCTATTTATCTACAATCTTCCCTAATATTATCCCAACAATTGATTACTTCATTTAATGCGTAAAGAAGATTACTGCTTAAATTTTAAGCAGTAATCTTCGCTAAAACGGCTTTATATAAGTCTTATTAATTTATGCTCATTTTTTGAAATTATGCTCACTTTTTAAGCAGTGATTATTTTTAGGATTGATAACCGGTATAAATTACAATCCAACCCAAAAGCATGGTGCTGTATTTTTGATTAGCAGCTAACTATAGTCTAGCCGGCATAGGCGGAAATTCGCCCCAAAACTCAGTGTCCCAATAACGGGCGTATTCAGATTCAGGAATATCCGACTTACGCCCATGGGGGATCAGTGGCTCATCACGCATAAATTCAGGCACCCATTCTTCGTTTACTCCTGCTGCAATATTAAACATTCGCTCATACTTAATAGTATCCTTACCGATTTCCGACATAAAAGATGTATCTGTATATTTAGTACCAAGTACTTGGTTAAACAGTTCAACCAACAGATAGGTGTCTGCTGGTCCAATACCACGAGCAATAAAAGAACAAAAATAAGTGTCGTAGAAAGCAACAGTCACTTGGATGTTTCTGGATACGTCAATTGCGCCCTCCCAATGGAAGTGATCAATTGGTGTTCTAAATGTAACTGCTGCTGTATGGTCAGCTCCCATAGGTGTCATAGTGTAGGTTACGCCCATACTCTTTACACCACGTGGATCATATGCCGCCATTGCTTGACCTTTAACAGCCGGCACTTTATCAATACCGAAAACTTTGCCAACTGTAACTGCGCCACTGCCAATAATTTTGCCCAGATATGTCCCCTTGCCAATTTCATCAATAAGTTCCCGCGCGCGCTTTTTGTCACCCCAAACGAAGATTCCCGCATGGGCTGCTACTCCCAGAGCAACTCCAACCTCAATTGTATCCAGACCATAGTCATTACACAAATAGGTCATTTCAGCAATGCTGTCCAGGTCATCGATACATAGATTAGGCCCTAACAAATCTCCAGATTCATATTCCAAGGGAGAAACTATTTTTTTACCATTCTTGTCAGGATAGATATTGGAACAACGGACAATACAGCCTGGCATACAAGCATGAATCGGTTTCCCCTCTCCTCCCCTTTTCGCAATCTCTTCTAAATAACGTTCACCGTTGACCTCCTCAACCCTGTCCCAGGTACCTTCTGTAAAGCCTTTTGTTGGCATAGCTCCCAAGGCATGTACAGGCATCATAAAGCCCATTGTCCCCATCTTTGTATAGAACGCTGCACCAGGGTTGGAAAGAATTGCCTTGTGCAATTTCATACGAACGTTTTTAAATGCTGCTTCATTTTGCACTTGACGCTTAAAATTCCCATCATGTTCAATAACAATTGCTTTAATATATTTTGCACCCATAATCGCGCCTACGCCACCACGGGCAGCTGCGCGGCCGGAATCGCCTTCCATATCATTAACGAATACACCAGACGCGCCAAGCATCTGTTCGCCTGCCGGACCAATACTAATGACGGCAGCAGATTTGCCGTAACGTTCCAACAATGTATGTGTTGTCGCGTAAGTACCCTTACCGCGCAAATCTTCCGCATCAACCAGCTCCATAACATCTTTATTGATGTGCAATATTTGCAAGCGCTTATTTTCTGGACGCCCTTCTACAATAATTGCTCTTATCCCGTGGCACGCCATGCGGGAACCTGCAACTCCACCAGAGTTCGCTTCTTTTGCGCCGCCTGTTAATGGGCTCTTTCCGCCTACGGAGATACGTCCTGCACAGGTAATTCCTACTCCTTCCATGGGGCTGGAGGCTATGATCAGTTTATTCCTGGGTCCAATTGGATTGCAAGTAGGTAATATCTCGTCATAGGTAATGCGTGCAACCAAGCCACGGTTTCCTAATATTTTGTACTTTTCAGGAACCGGTTCCACCTTAATTTTTCCGGTCGTCATATTTACTCTAACTATATACATATAAAGACCTCCTATATTCCAAACTTTTGCGTCATATAGGTAGCCCTTAACGAAAAGTTGGTGAAATGCTATTTAATATTAAATTTGAGTTAGATCAGACTTAAAATGCGTCTTTATATACTTTTTGAATGGCCTCGATTGTCATTTTGCGAGGATTCAGTCCCATTAAACGTGTGTTGTTGTATGAGATTTCAGCAAAAGGCTCCAGGTCACTTTCAACAACCCCAATTGCAGAAAGTGTAGGGATATCAATATCTTTAGCAAGAGTCTCAACGGCCTCAACTGCTTTATATGCGGCCTCACGTACGGAAAGGCCCTCCACATTTTCACCCATGAATATTGCCATGTCCCTAAATTTTTCCATATCACCAAGAGCATTGTAGCGCATAACTGCCGGCAGTAATGCAGCGTTAGCAACACCATGAGAAGCTCCATATTTTCCCTCGATAGGATATGCCATTGCGTGGCAAGCGCCCAAACTTGCTACAGCCATAGCCCATCCAGCATACATAGCACCCAGCATAACGTTATATCTTGCATCAATATCACTACCATTGCCAACAGCTGTACGTAAATTCTTAAAGATCAAGTTAATCGCTTCTCGATGAAACATTCGAGTCATTACGCTTGAGGCATTGGAAACATACCCCTCAATACAGTGGGTCAGTGCATCCATACCTGTAGCTGCTGTAAGGCTAGGAGGCATCGATATTGTAAGTTCCGGGTCGACTAATGAAACATTTGCCATCAGGTATTTGCTTCTTATACCGCTTTTAACATGGGTTTTATCATCCTTAAGTATACAAGCGTCAGAAACTTCACTTCCGGTACCTGCTGTTGTTGGAATCATGATCATCGGGCAAGCCGGGTTTGGAACTTGATCAACACCAAAGTACTGAGAAATAGGAAGCGGGTTATTTAACAGAATAGCAATTGCCTTTGCGGTATCCAGAGAACTTCCGCCACCAAAACCAATAACACCGTTATAGCCTTTTTCAAGCATGAATTCATATGCTTTTTCGACCTTTGAAATAGCTGGACTAGCGCCGAAATCACTATAGACAGAGTAGACTATGCCGCTGTCTTCCAACACAGCTGTCACTTTTTTTACAGAACCACTCTCAACCATAAAAGGATCGCTCACAACCAGGACACTATTTAATTTTAACTTTTTACATACATTACCAACCGATTTTACTACACCCAGACCGAATTGAATTTCTTGAGCTGATAAAAAAGAAAATTGTTCCAGCATTGCTTATACCTCCAAAATTTTTCCAGATTCAATAAGGGGATATTAACAAAAGAAACTTTAACCACCAAAGATAACCGGCAGCAACTCCAGTTCATCATTCTCCTGAATGATGTAATCCCATTTACATATATTGCCTTTTTTCACTACGTTCATTACGTTATCCCGGTTCAGTCCGAACTGCTCCAAGAGGTTATCTATTGTTGCACCCTGCTTCACATCTATCTCTACCCATTTTTTCCCTCCGATTGCTTCATGTAACATTCCGTATGCTCTAACAGTTATTTTCATTTCTTCACTCCAGAAATTTCTTTTCCGTACTTTCCCTATTCAAGAAAAAGCTTGCGTTCAACGGTGGCCACACCTAGCAAAGTAAGGCAAACAGGGTCTTAACGGACATACCCCTTTGAAACAGTAACATTGGCGTAGGTTTCCCCCAACCGTTTGCCGGCGATTACTCTTTTGCAGGTTTCGCAAACGAGTTCATCCACAGGTTGTTCCAGGTTGCTTTTTAGGTAGGCGACTTGCTCCGGGGTAATGAAAGGCTTGCCGCATACCGAACAGGAAACAAGTTCAAATTCCTTGTTCCAGATCCTTCTTTTACCGTGGCTTTCCGTTACCCCGATAGCCCCGGTCGGGCATACGGCGGCGCAGGCGGCGCAGCCAATGCAGGTTTTTGACGGCTCGTCATAGGGAGTCGCCACTTTTTTGGTAATGCCCCTGTTGACGGTAGAAATGGAGTTGGCACCCATCTTCTCGCAGGCGCTGACACAAAGGCCGCACATTACACAGTGCTCGTCCTTGTCCCCTTGCAAACGGGTTGGCGGGGCTACCCCGTATTCCTGCATCAGTTTGCGGATATAAGTATTTTGCGGCGCCCTTGCCCCCAGGAGCATGAGCAGCGTTTTTCTCATCCGGATGATTTTTTCCGAAGCGGTAACCACTTCGATTTCACTGGTAATGGGGTAAACACAGGAAGCCACCACTTTACTCCAGGCGCCTTCAATTACCTCAACGACGCACAACCGGCAGCTCGCTAACCCCGGCAGCGCGGCGTTGTGACAAAGGGCCGGGATATGAATGCAATTCTTAAGCGCAACATTCAGGATAAACTCCCCGCGGGATGCTTCACACTGTTGACCATCGATGGTGATTTTCAATTCCTGACCCTCCTTAGACGGCTATTATCGCATGGAACTGGCATTTGTCAATACAGTTGCCGCATTTGATACATTGACTCTGATTAATGCTGTGGACACACTTGCGCTCCCCTAATATGGCGCCGGCCGGGCAAAGCTTGCGGCAAAGCCCGCAGCCAGTACAGGTATCCGGGTCAATAGTGAAGGTGGTTAGTTCCGGGCATACCCCGGCGGGACACCTTTTGTCCCTGATGTGCGAAAGGTATTCATCCCTGAAGTACTGGATGGTCGTGATCACCGGGATGGGAGCGCTCTTGCCCAGACCGCAGAGAGAAGCCTCTTTGACCGTATCACAAATTTCCAGCAAGAGTTCCAAATCCCCCGCCTGACCTTTGCCTTTGCAAATGTCGTTTAAAATCTCCAGCATTCTTTTGATGCCTTCCCGGCAGGGCACGCACTTGCCGCAGGACTCCTCGGCCAGGAAGTTTAAGTAATACCTGGCTACGTCCACCATGCAGGTCCGGTCGTCCATAACGATAATGCCGCCCGAGCCCATAATCGAACCTGCCTTGGCCAATGAATCGAAATCCACCGGCAGGTCCAAAAGCTCCCCGGGAATACAACCTCCCGACGGCCCGCCGGTCTGGACAGCCTTGAATTTTCTGCCGCCGTCAATACCACCGCCGATATCAAAGATTAGTTCCCGCAAAGTTATGCCCATCGGCACTTCTACGAGGCCGGTGTTCTTCACCTTGCCGACCAAGGAAAACACTTTTGTTCCGGTGCTTTTGGGCGTGCCGATAACGCTGAACCAGGCCCCGCCCCTGTTGACGATCACCGGGACATTGGCCCAGGTTTCCACATTATTAAGGACGGTAGGCTGTCCCCAGAGGCCTCTTTCCACCGAGCGGATATATTTCGCCCTGGGTTCTCCAACTTTTCCTTCGATTGAGGACATCAGCGCGGTTGATTCACCGCAAACGAACGCGCCGCCGCCCCGCACGATTTGAATATCGAAAGAAAAACCGCTGCCTAAAATGTTTTCGCCCAGAAAACCAGCCTCCCTGGCCTGAACTAGCGCGCCGGACATCGTTTTGACGGCCAGGTCATATTCATCCCTAATATAGGCAAAACCTTTGTGTGAATGAAGCGCATAGGCGCAAATGGTCATACCCTCGATAACACTGTGTGGGTCACCTTCCATAATGCTCCGGTCCATAAAGGCGCCAGGGTCCCCTTCGTCACCGTTGCAGAGGACATACCTGGGGGTATTTTGGTAACCTGCGCACTGTTTCCACTTGCGTCCGGTTGGAAAACCAGCTCCGCCCCTGCCCCTTAATCCTGATTGCGCCACTTCTTCGATGATTTCATCCGGGGTCATACTGAAAAGCGCTTTCTTCAAGGCGGTATAGCCGTCACGTTCCAGGTAATCGGAAAGCTTGTCAGGATCAATCACTCCAACGTTGCGCAGGGCGATTTTCATTTGCCGCCTGTAAAATTCATTGTCTTTTGGTGACTTGATACGCATGCCCGTAACAGCGTCACGGGGCAGCAGCCGTTCGACAACCTTGTTTTGCAGAATAGTTTTTTCAACGATTTCCTCGATATCGCTCTCTTTAACCTGATAGTAGGCGATATCCTCCGGCAGGATCTTTACCACCGGCCCTTTAGCGCATAAACCGTCACAGCCGGTTTTTTTAACTAGAGTTTCCACGGTAACGTCAGCATTTATTTTAGCTAATTTTTCACGTAGTTTATGATAAAGCGCCAGGCTGTTGTTGGCGAGACATCCCGGCCCGCAGCAAACCTGGATAGTCTTATTCTGCTGGTTAATCTCAGGCACAACCCGCACCCCCGAATTCGTTCAATATTTCCCGGACTTTGGCGGGAGTAACCTTGCCGTAATACGTTTCGTCGATGACCATAGCCGGAGCCATGGCGCAGGAACCGAGGCAGTTTACCGTTTCAAGCGAGAATTTGCCGTCCCTGGTGGTTTCCCCAGGATTAATTTTAAGAAACTTAGCTATTTCATCAACAATAACCATGGAGTACCGGATATGACAGGCCGTACCGTCACAGACCCTAATCACGTGTTCCCCCTTGGGTTGCAAACTTAATGCCTTATAAAAGGTAGCCATACTGTAAAGCTTGCTGAGAGGAATACCAAGGTAGTCGGCTAGCTGGTTAAGTGACTCCCTTGGAATATACTTAAATTTTCTTTGTATATCCTGGAGCATGGCTAGTGTAAATCTTTGCTCCTTGGGGTAGTTGGCCATGACCTCCCGGGTATATGATAAAATTTCCTTCTTCACTGCTAGCGTTTTCATCCTTTCGTTAAAGGCGCCGGGCACAGGCCTGGTCCTAGCCTCCACCGAGTACCGGAAAAATAGAGATATCGTCATTTTCATTGAGCTTTGTAGCTAATCCGGCCAGGTGCGCTACATGTCTCCCATTAACCATGATAACGACCTCCGAGCTAAGATTTTCCCCCTGAAACACCTTGGCCTGGAAATTTTTGCCGTATTGTTCAGACAGCTTCTCCAATAAATCTTTGAGGGTTTGACAGTGCCCACAATATATTTCTTTCGTTCCGGTGTAGTCCCTGATATGGGCGAAAAACCTCACCTTCACAAGCATCACCTCAATAATTTTATGAGGAATTTTATGTTGCCGTGCAGCAGATTAAGGGCTTTAATAATGATTTGTATACTACATTTCTGTGAGGTCATGTAATGAACGAATCTGCAAGTTGCCGGCAGTTTACAACCGGCAGCTTGCAGATAAACAAAACTTCTAGATGGATAGTTCTTTTAATTTTTCCACGGTTGGTACACCTTCCGCGTCCCAACCTCTTAAACTGTAATACTCGGAAAGCATGACGTCAAGTTCGACAACCTGCCCTTTAGCCGGTCCATTTTTCGCCGGTTCATTTAACAGCCTGGGGGGCAGGGCGTCGTCCACTTTGGTAAAGCCTGCCTTGAGGTTGAAGAGTTTCTCAAGGTTCCAGGTACGCTCACCCGCCTTCATAATTTCTTCGTCAGTGCAATCCCAGCCAAAAGCCGCCCTGAACAATGCGGAAATTTCCGGCAGACCGATAGCGAAAGTGGTGAACAAGCAAATCCCTGATGAATCGAAAACTGCCGTTAAATCCTGAAATGCTTTTTGCCAAAAGGCCTTGTCAGTAGTGACAAACTGGTCGATTTTAACCGGTGTCCCCAATATTTCGGGAGAAGTCGTATAGCCTCTGACGTGACAGCCACCGCGGTTGGACGTAGCATATCCCAGGCCCATGCCCTTCGCACCCCTGCCGTCGTAACCCGCCATTTCCAGTTTCTTAACACTCATGGACAGCTCCGGGTGGCCGTACAGAGAAGCCATTCTATAGGATCCTTCAGCCATTTTATCACCGAAGCCTTCTCTTAAAGCGGTCATTCTAGTGAATTCTACAATGCCTTCAGCATCACCAAAATCCAGATCTCTACCCAGCTCTTCTTTTGTCACGATCCCCTTATTATACATTTCCATAGCGCAGGCAATTGTCGATCCCATCGAAATTGGGTCTATCCCCAGTTCGTTGCAGATAAGGTTTGCTTTAAAGATGGCGGCCAGATCTTTTACCCCGCAGTCGGCGCCTAATGACCAGCCGGCCTCATACTCGGGGCCTTCCCCAAAACCCTTAAATTTTCCGTCCGGTACCCTAGTCCACCGGCCGCAGGCAATATTGCAACCAAAGCATCCCTTAGCACGTACGAGGTATTTATCGGTCAACGTTTCACCGCTGATCTCATCGGCTTCCTCGAAATAACTGTATTGCCAGTTTTTAGTGGGAAATGCGCCGGCCTGGTTAATAACATTAATACAATTCATCGTACCCAAGGTATTCAGGCTCCCGCCTTCACCTGAAACAGGGTGGGCTTTCAGCTTCGCCCGGGCATCCAAACTAGCCGCTAAAAATTCTTCCGGTTTGGCCACCTTGACGGATTTTGTTCCCTGTACCGCCACTGCTTTGAGGTTTTTCGAGCCCATGACGGCGCCCAAGCCGGTCCTGCCCGCCGCCCGGTGCTTTTCATTCATGATGGTGGCAAACTTGACTAGTTTTTCTCCCGCAGGTCCGATACAAGCGACCTTAACGTCCGGGGAAATTTCTTGAAGCAGCTCGTCAGTTGTATCAAAAACGGTTTTTCCCCACAGGTGCTCCGCGCTTCTCAGCGTTACTTCATCATCATTGATATTAAGGTAAACCGGCTTATCCGATTTGCCTTCAAAAATAATACCGTCATAACCGGCATACTTTAATTCGGGAGCGAAGTGCCCGCCGGAATTGGACGCCGTGATGGTACCGGTCAAAGGCGATTTGGTGATTGCGTCATACCTGCCAGATGATGGAGCTATGGTCCCGGTTAAAGGGCCGGTCAATAATATTAACTTGTTTTCCGGGCTCAATGGATCTACTTTGGGATCAACCTCATCCATCATAATCTTGGTGCCGAGGCCGCGTGCTCCCAGGTATAGTTCGGCGTCACGCTTATTTAACGGTTCTTTTTTAATTGATCCATTGGTTAAATTGACGCGAAGTATTACTCCTGTCCAGCCAAACATTATTCAATCGCCTCCCCGAATACTTCCTTGAATTTTTCAGCGATAATCTTCTTTTTGTTTAAGTTGGTAGAGGTCGCTTCTTTGTATTGAATGGCTCCTGAAGGACATAAAGCAGCACATTTAGGTTCTCCGCCACAAAGGTCACACTTAACCATTTTTCTCTCTTTGCCATTGTATATGATATTTCCCAGCGGGCAGGCACTAATGCACATCCTGCAGCCGATGCACTTATCTTTGTTGATCACAACAGCGCCTGCATCATTGAATTCTATCGCACCAACAGGGCATACCTTCTTGCAAGACGGGTTTTCACACTGCATGCACATCACTGGTACAGCGATTGCAGCCTCCTCATAGATCAAAACGTTAACCGCTGCATGTTTGGGGTTGAATTCATTGGTTTTACCAAATGAACAAATTATTTCGCAAGTTCTGCAACTAAGACATTTTTCCGGTGAAATCATCAGGATTTTGCTCATGAACCCCACCTGGACACCGTATTAAGACGGCGCCAGTTACACCCCCTTCGTGTAGTACTTTTTTTGATTGCTTCTTTTCCAGCACGACTCATTTTAAAGGCTAGCTGCTCTATCACAAAGCTCAACCCTGTTTTGGATAGCTAAAATTAGCCCAAACGGAACCCATCTGCCCGTCCGAAAAGTAATCCAATTCACAATTAGCAGTAAATCTTATTAGATGCAAAATAACAACAAACTGATCACTCAACAAACGCCTTATATATCTAAAGTCCCTATAATGTTCCGCCTTACTATCTATCGTCAAAAGATCAAAACTTTCATCCCACCCCAAATACTTCTTCAAGATAATACCTTGCAGCATGGTTCACGCCATCATTTTCATGGATTAGCTTTATGGAGCGGGGAGGGTTCTTAGCCCTCCACCAACTCCATACACTTTTAACCAGTTAACCCGATTATTTATAATTGTCGTATACTTTAACAAGGATCTCTTCTAACTCTGCCTTAGTGAGCGGGCTGGGAATAAACGGCCAGCAGTTATCCGCCATAATCATATCGGCAATTCCAACCAGCTGTTCTTTAGTGATTCCATAATCAGCAATGGACTTGATGTCCATACTCTTCATAAAAGCACGCATATTATCGGCAACCTTCTTGCCCAATACTTGCGGCGAATCACTGTCGCTGTATTCAACGCCTAAAGCGTCGGCTACACCTTTTACTTCTTCAAACTTGCCTATTGCAGCAAACGCCATTGTTTCTGGTAATGCCCAAGCACAGGAAATGCCGTGCGGTACATGGAATGCTGCTCCCATGCACTGGGAGATAGCATGTCCGAGGTGGCAGCAGGTATTGCTGAATGCGATACCTGCAAAGTTGCTGGCAAGCATCATATTTTCTCTGGCTTCAATGTTGGTTGGCTCTCTATAAGCGACCGGCAGCCACTTGGTAACCTTACGGATAGCATCGAATGACAGCATTGTGGTCATGGGGTTGGTAACAATAGTGGTCATGGACTCGGCGGCATGTGCAAACACGTCCATACCGGTGGATGCTGTAAGGTGTGGCGGTAATTTATAAGTCAACTCAGGATCGCAAATTGCCAGAGTACCAGTTGTCAGCACTACTTTCTTAGCCCCAGTAGCGGAATTGGTAATAACCCCATAAATCGTATTTTCACTGCCTGTACCTGCAGTAGTGGGAACCAGAATAATAGGCAGGCCCTTCTTGTAATCCCATCTTTCGTACCACTGAGAGATAGGCGCAGGGTTTGTGGTCAGTATATTGATAGCTTTCGCAGCATCCATAACGCTGCCGCCGCCCAAACCAACAATGCCGTCAACATGTTCTAGTCTGGCGACTTCGCCGCCCTCGTTGCAAACAGTATCCAGCGGATCCGGCATAACCTTATCAAATATTACAACTTCAATGCCGGCTTCTTTAAGTAATCCCTCAACCTTTGCCGCCACACCAACTTTTACAAGCCCTTCATCTGTGACGATCATAGCCTTAGTAATATTTAGCTCTTTTGCTTTTTCTCCAATAAGTTTTACAGCGCCTGTTCCAAAAATGGTAGGACAGGTTTGTGAATAAGTTGCAATTTCCATCATATAATTTTACCTTCTTTCTATTTTTTTACTTCTTTACGATATTATTCGACAATATTATTCAACGATGTTATTCTACATAGTTTTTTAGAATCCTGCAAATTATCTGGTATTTCGACATCCAAAGACATACTTCTCCACGCTGTTTTTTATTTCCTATCACCCCACTCAAGATGCCTGAAATTATTTAAATATCACCACCTTATGCTGCAATTTATGTTATATTTTCAACCATTAATAATAGGAAACTATAAGGAGGGAATTCGTATTAAATTATCAGGATTAATTGCTAAGTTTTTAACACAACCTATTTCAAACAGGATTAAGCCTCTTGCTTGGGAATACACGGCAGCAAAATATACTTCCAAAGCGCTCCGGCGAGAACACCACCCAGTAGAGGGCCTACCGTCCAAATATACCAAGGTCCACCCACACCGCTGGCTGGGCCAGGGAAGGATACTTGACCCCAACCTAGTATCCATGTAGCAATCCTCGGACCCAGGTCACGGGCAGGGTTGATGGCAGCCATGGTTTGCGGCGAAGTAACTAAGATGAGATATCCGACAACCAAACCAACAATCAGTGCAAAAATTCCCGCGCTTGGCCGAAATGGGTTTTTGGGATCGACAAAAGCAAATACCATGACTACCAGCATCATCGTACCGAACATTTCACTTACAATAGCTCTCCATGTAGGTACCACACTGGCATCCCAATGATTTAATGCAGCAAATGCTGGATGTGGAGCATAACAATTAAAAATCATTGCTGTTATTTGCGATTCAATTGAGCCCCTGACAATATTATGTGCTGCTTCATAAGCTGTGATCATGCCACCGACAATCATATACAGGAAAAGCGCGCCAACACACCATCCTAATACTTGAGCTATCCAATAAGGTATCACGTCTTTTTTAGGAAACCCCCCGAAAAGAGCGAAGGCAAGAGTTACGGCCGGATTTAAATGAGCTCCGCCAACAGCACCAGTAAGATATACTGCAAATGTAATCGCAAAGGCAAAAGCAATACCGACCCCAAATAGATCTAATCCTCCAGAAACAATTGCGACAGCCACACACATTAGTCCCAAAAAACCCAATGTCCAACAACCAATGAATTCACCTGCTAGTTTTTTCCATAACGAGCTGTCCATGATAATACCCCCTCATCAATTATCAAACTCTTTTGCGATCCTTACTGCACTTGGGTTGAGCAGCCATCCCCTATCGGATTCGCCCCCCTTATTGCCAAATATTGGATTTAGCTTCCCCCCTCTCTGATTCTTCAAATGCGCTCACTTCCAGTCAAACTCCCAGTTCAGAAGTGGCGCATGTTGCTGCGCTCCGTAAATATCCGTATCTCCTATATCTCCGGAGGCCGTAGGCCTAACCATAGTAGCCTTGATGGCCCTGGCCGGCGCAAATTCCACTACGGAAATTATCTGGCTCTCCGGTATCCGGTACAATTGAGCAATCTTTGAAACTGTTATAAGTTTTTTGCTTACTACTTTTTCATAAATCTCATCACTTCTAAAAATGATGTCCAGTGTCAGTTCGTATGGACCTGCATTTTTACTGCGAATAACCTCTGCCAAATCTGATAAATACAAATCGATCACATCCTTTTTTATATAACCGGTTAACTAATCTGTTCAAAATTCAGTGAGAATAATTCCTTTGGATCATATACCTCGACTAAATGATGGACACAGAAACGATACACCTCGCCTGCTTTAAGATCGGAAGGAGAGTAAGGAATGGCAAGATTCCCCGCAGTTGACATGCGATTAGGATATCCATAGTGCAATAACGTAGAACGTGCAAAACTGCAGATGGTATTAGCATCTTCCTGGCTTTTTGCTACTGCCTCGATAATGATGCCCAACTCATGACTTGTAGAATCCTTGAGAGGTTCTAAATCATTCATAACACCGTTACGGCCGTACAACCTGAAGATCAAGTGATAAGAACCGTCAAGATTTTTAAAGTTGTCTTTTACCCTTTCCCGAACGCCTTGAATAATATCATTTACTTGTTTGATAAATATGGGATCCCTGGCGCCGGCGATGGAGACTGTGCGGTATCCAACCAGACTTGCTCCTTCAATTTTTATGGTATAGGGCCTGACCTGAATGAACTTGCTGCCTGAGACTTTTACAATCCTCTCTCCAACCTGTTCAAAGGTTGTCTCCCTGAGGTCCAAGGTTCCACCCGGACCGGGCAGTAAATAAGGATTGGATTTTTCATACAGAGTATGGGCAGCGACTGAGGTCGTTGTACATTTCCTCATTTCATTCATGGGCTCCAGGCAAAAATGATCTTTTCTTAAATAGCCCATCATGCAATCACTACCGCTTCCTGGTGTTGCTGCGATACAAGCGCATTCCAAAATCTTGCCCATATGCAGTGCTAGAGCAGGGTCATATCCTTTAAAGATTGGATAACAGGCAAAAACAGAAGGATCATATGAACGTCCGGCAACAATTACATCCGCTCCCTGGGTTAACGCTTCAATAAATGGTTCCAACCCCATTTGGCCTACGACTGCCGTGCTGCACTCCAGGTCTTCACGTCTAATTTCTTGACCCGGGGGCAATTCTTTAATATCGCCAAGCTCGAACCTTCTTAGCAGCTCATCTTTTGGAATTTCCGCTTCAATTGCTGCAAGTTTGAAATTTAAATCATGCGCTGATGCTATTTCCCTAATAATTTCAAGACACCAATTTAGATGTTTGTTGGCACCAGCTCCCCCCGCACTCCCAACAATAAGTGGAATTTTGGCACTGCAGCAGGCAGTTAAAATAACTTCTAAATCCCTTTTAACAGCACCACGATCTGTAAAAGAATGTCCTGAACCCAAGTAATAAGGGCCGGGGTCTGAAGAACCGGCATCAACTGCAATAACATGTGGTTTTTTTGCAATTCCGTTTTGAAAGGAATCTAGCGGAAAACCATAACCCAAGATTGCTGTAGGTGATAACACCCTAATCTCCTGTTCATCTAATTCCAATTCTTTCTCCTCCTCAATAAACGAATACGCCATTGATTATAAAAAGTGGCTATTTGGATATCTTTTTGTAGATAAATTACACTTAACTGCCAAATCAAATGGCTTAAACCGTTAATTTGTTTTGTTGTATCCTCGTTGCAGTATAATAAAGCAACTTCCGTGCCACATGAAAAAAGCCCTAAAATTAATATTCCGGGCAATGAACTGCTCAATATTTTAACGCAGTCCGCTCATAATTTGAAATTTTCTTTAAACACACACAATTGTGTTTATAAAACATGAGTCAACCGGGCCAGAAATAAAACCATGCAATAGAAACAAAGTATAATTATGGTAATTTAGTTAAAACAAAAGGGTAAAATTTAAGACATACTCTTATTTTTCATGAAAATCTCAGATATAATTTAGTGAAACAGCTCTGCTGGGATAGGTGTGACTGGATTTACATAAAAGAAACGGAGGGCACAATGTCCTCCGTTTCTTTAAATTTGCGTGGAAGGCACTCAGCAAACTTTTAACCTTCCGCGAGTTTTTTGTAGAATTCGTATCTTTCCCTGGCATCTTCCTGTGTTTTTTGGAAGAGCTGTTCTGCTTGTGCCGGGAACAGTTTGGCCAGTGAGTTGTAACGAACTTCGCTCATAATGAAGTTTCTGAAGGAATCCAGATCCGGCTCTTTAGAATCAAGGATAAATGGATTTTTTCCCTCTTGCTTGAGCGCGGGATTGTATCGGTACAGGTGCCAGTAACCGGATTTAACTGCCTTAGCCATTTCTTCCTGGCTCCTGGTCATATTGATGCCATGGTTAATGCAGGAAGAATAACAGATGATCAGGGACGGCCCGGGATACTCCTCTGCTTCCTTGAAGGCTTTAACGCACTGGGCCTGGTCGGCGCCCATAGCAACCTGCGCCACATATATGTAGCCGTAGGTCATGGCCATGGCACCTAGGTCTTTCTTCTTCGTCTTCTTACCTGAGGCAGCAAATTTGGCGATAGCCGCGGCAGGGGTAGATTTTGAAGACTGGCCGCCGGTATTGGAATACACCTCCGTGTCTAAAACCAGGATATTGATATCTTCACCGGATGCCAGCACGTGGTCTAAACCACCGTAACCGATATCATAGCCCCAACCGTCTCCGCCGAAAGCCCAGTTGGACTTCTTGATCAGGAAGTCTTTCCTGTCGATAATCCCTTGAATTACAGGATGGGTCTGCCCTTCCAAGAGAGGCAGGATCTTGGCTGTAGCAGCTTTGGACGCCTCAGCGTTGTACATGCCTTCCAGCCATTCCTGGAACGCCTCTTTAAGTTCCTGTGGAATATCAAGGGATATGGCTTCTTGCATCAGCTCGGCAACTTTATTTCTGATCTTCTTAACACCAAGATACAGACCGAAGCCAAATTCCGCGCTGTCCTCAAACAGGGAGTTGGACCAGGTCGGGCCCTTGCCTTCCGCATTTGTGGTGTAAGGCATGGAAGGAGCGGCGGCAGCCCAGATGGAGGAGCAGCCCGTGGCGTTCGACATCATCATCCTGTCTCCAAAGAGCTGGGTGAGAAGTTTTACGTACGGTGTTTCGCCGCAGCCGGCGCAGGCGCCGGAGAACTCCAGCAGGGGCTGGCAGAACTGACTGCCTTTTACGCTGAATTTATTCCAGAGGTTGTCTTTTACAGGAATCGTCATGGCAAATTCCCAGTTGGCTGCTTCAACTTCTTTTTGGCTGTCAATGGGTTCCATAACGAGGGCTTTTTCCTTCGACGGGCAGGTATTCATGCAGACTTCACAGC